>JBNKTK010000068.1:0-19820 GCA_050298035.1 Mangrovibacterium sp.
GTGCGCATGTGGTTGTACCATACTTTCGCAGCTGGCGGCAAAATTGCCTGTTCTTATCGCTTTCGTCAAATCTTATACAGTTCGGAGCAATACCATTCCGGCATTGTGATGACAGATGGGCTTACACCTTCTCCCGGCGGCGAGGACTATATTCAGTTTATGAAAGAAATAAAAGCGCTACGGAAGCAGTACAAACCGGGTGCGACAATGCCCCAAAAACTGGCTGACCGCTCAACGGCCATCCTTTGGGATCTGGAAAATTTCTGGTCTATCGACCGGCAAAAACAAACCTTCCAATGGGATGCCTGGAATTATCCGGTTAAGTTCCAGGAAATGGCAAAATCGTTAGGCGCTCCGGTGGACATTATCCCTGAAACAACTGATTTCTCAAAATACAACTTTTTGATTGTCCCGGCATATGAATTGGCTGATTCTGTCTTGGTAGAAAAATGGCAGGACTATGCAGCCAACGGAGGACATTTGGTTATTACCTGTCGCACGGCAACCAAAGACCGGCTAGGGCATTTCTGGGAAGGCGAATGGGCCGCACCACTATCCAATCTCATTGGAGCCCACGTACAGGCAACAGATATGCTTTCAAATTATGCCAAAGGCGATATCCTGATGAAATCGGCTCATTATAGCTGGAACAACTGGGGCGATTTGCTTGCGCCGGATACGGACACAGAGGTACTTGCTACATACGATAACCAGTTCTATAAAGGAAAAGCAGCCGTTGTAAAACACAAAGTAGGAAAAGGCTCTGTTACATACATCGGTGTTGATACTGACGACTCGAACCTTGAAAAGGATGTATTGCGTGAAATCTATGCGGGAGCTGGTGCAACTACCGAAGATTACCCGGAAGGGGTTTACGTTTATTGGCGCGATGGATTCAATATCGCCGTGAATTATTCATCTGATGAATACACCATGAACATTCCTAAATCTGCAAAAATCCATGTTGGCGAAAAGACAATAAAACCTGCCGGGGTATTGGTTTGGAGTGAATAGAACACTCTCTGGTCCCTTTTTAGGGCTACTACGAAAATGCGTCATAAACAGAACTTATTGTTTATGACGCATTTTTTGTGTTCATAACAACGATAAAAGATGCAACAGAGTACTGTGTGGGAAACATTGTAGTACCCTATGGGCTCTGCTGTCGCGTATTTTTACAGCTTGTTTTCTTGATACTTTGCAGGGCGTTCAGTCGAAATAAGGACTTTAAGACAGGTTTCTGGTTACAAATTCAGTCTCAGGATTGGTTTGTGTTCAATAGGGAATGGCTCAGTAACGTTTAGAAATAATGGGCAAATTAACGGTGGATGTTTATTAAGATGAGGTCCCAATAGCGGGAATTGTCCAATACGATAGGTTATTGGGTGCTTCTCTAAAAAAAACGGAATATATATAATGCGATACGATGGTGATTGGGGAAATTGACAGATGAAAGAATGCGGAGACTTTTCTCCGGAGTATGAATACCTAACTTAAAAACTGTAACGATGAAAAAAATCGGTTTTCTTATTATGTTCATGGTGTGCTTCGCACATTATTTATCATTTTCGCAGACTGTTACTGTAACGGTTGATGCAAACCAAAACAAACGCTTGATTTCGCCATATATCTATGGGAAAAATGAAGACTTAACGAAACCCGTACAATTTTATAAAGATGCAGGGTTGCGTTTTACGCGGTTGAATCATGGTAATAACGCTACAGGTTATAACTGGCGAAAAAAGCTTACTGTTTCTCCTGACTGGTATAACAATGTTTATAGTGAAGACTGGGATGCAAAAGCACAAGATCTGGATAACAACTATTCCAATATACAGGGAATGTTTGCCTTTCAGTTATTGGGCAGGGTTGCATCCAACAACCAGCATAACTTCGATGACTGGGGGTATAATCAAGCCCAGTATTGGTCTGGTGTTAACCAGAATTTGGCCGGCGGGGGAACACCCAATCCTGCCGGAGGTAGTCAGGCATTAGTTGACGGGGATATTAATTTGTTTACCGAGCCATGGCCTGCTGATTCTTCTGTTGCCATTCTTGACCACTGGTTTGGAGCCAATGGTTTAGGCCTGAATAAAAGCAAGTTTGTTTACTGGAATATGGACAACGAGGTGGATGTATGGAACGGTACTCATGATTATGCTATGCCAACATTGATATCAGCTTCTGCATTTGTAGACAGGTATATTGAATTGGCAAAGAAAGCGAAAGCTTTATATCCGGGTATCAAGCTATGCGGCCCTGTTGCTACTTCCGAATGGCAATGGTACAAATGGTCGAATGAAAGCATTGTTATCAACGGTAAGTATTATCCATGGATTGAGTATTTTATCAAAAGATGTGCAGATGAAGAGCAAGCTTCCGGCGTTAGGGTGCTTGACGTGCTGGATATCCACAACTACCCTTGGTATAATACGAACAATGATAATACTGCTGCTGCATTACAGGGACACCGAATCTATTACGATACAACTTATGATTTTCCGGGAGCAAACGGTCTTTATACAAGTGCCGGCGGATGGGATACATCGCTTACAAAAGAATATATTTTTAAGCGCATCAATGATTGGTTAACTCTGTATTATGGTCCCAATAATGGAATAGGTCTCGGATTGAGCGAATGGGGCACCATGGCGAATAATACCACACCGAACATTGAATCGGTTATATACGCTTCGCATCTGGGTACATTTGCAAATAATGGTGTTGAATTGTTTTCTCCATGGAACTGGTCAGTTGGTATGTGGGAAACCTTGCACTTGTTTAGCAAAAATGCCAAAAAATATAGCGTGTCGAGCGTTTCTTCAGTAGAAAATACGGTTTCGGCTTACTCCTCTATCAATGAAGCGGCAGACTCGATGACTGTAATTATCGTGAACCGCGATATGAACTCTGCTCAAAATGTGACAATTAATCTAAGCAATTTTAGTGTTGCCGATGGCAATTACAAAACATTGCAGTTGTCGTCTTTGCCGGCAACAGAGACTTTTGTGTCGGAGACTCAAAATGCGCTGAAATCGAATACCGTAGCGGTAAGTTCAAACTCACTTACGATATCCGCGCCGGCACTTTCAACAACAGCAATCCTACTAACGAAAGGCACGACTGTTCCCCCTTCTGTTACCTATGTTACGATGTCAAACCTTGCAACTGGAATGTTGATGGATGGCATGTTCAGAAGTACAGATGGAGATAATGCCGGACAATGGGCTAGCAGTGGTAGTGATGCGCAACAATGGGTAATCGAAACGGTCGGTAGCTATGTGAAAATTAAAAATAAAGCTTCCGGCTTATACCTCGATGGTCTGGGTAGCAGGACGAACGGTTCGGTTGTAGCGCAAAAAGTAAGCAGTAATAGTAATAACCAGCAGTGGCTGATAGTTGCTTCCGGGAATAATGTGAAATTCAAAAACCTCACTACGGGCTTATATATTGATGGTATGGGCTATACGAATGATGGGGCAAATCTGTGTCAGTACAAGAAAAGCCGCAGCAGTAAACAGGTTTGGATAATGAATACCGTCGGCGGTACACTTAAATCAGCAGAGCTACCGGTTAATGAATCAGCAGACGACGAAAATGGTTCACAGGTGTTGGCTTACCCGAACCCATTTTTAACCGTGTTTAATCTGTCTGTTTCGAACCCGGATGAGATTGAAAAAATCGAAATTTTTGATATGCAGGGTAGGAAGTTAGACGAGCTCAAAACATCGGAAGGTTCAGGCCTGAAGTCGTTGGGGGCTTCCTATAAACCGGGTATGTATCTTGTAAAAGTACACGGTACAAACTGGTCAAAATCAATAAAGATTATCAAAGGGAATTGATATAGTTTTTGTTTGTAAAAACAGGGGATGCGCAAATTGCCATCCTCTGTTTTAAATCCTGGTTTCACCTGTTTGCAACAAGACAGAAAGTGTGAGTGAAGTGGAAACGGTGAGGGTGAAGACAGCAGTAGGATGTGAAATAGCTAAGGAGACTTAGCCGTTTTTGAAAATTATTTGACAAGTCATAATTCGATTCTTGAAAAGGATGTATTATGCGAAATCTATGCGGGAGCTGGTGCAACTACTGAAGATTACCTGGAAGGGGTTTACGTTTACTGGCGTGATGGATTCAATATCGCCGTGAATTATTCATCTGATGAATACACCATGAACATTCCTAAATCTGCAAAAATCCATGTTGGAGAGAAGGTGTTGGAACCTGCCGGTGTGTTGGTGTGGAGTGAATAGATTGATTTATTTCTGAGTTTGACAGAATGTGTTTGATTTGTTGACTCAGATTCTAATGTGCGTCATAATCAGGTATTTATGTTTGTGACGCATATTTTGTTTATACATGACGAGACCATAAAAACACGAAACAGTACCAAGGGGGAAACATGACAGTACCTAGCTGCCTAATGGAAGGATTACTTTTGTTTGTGGTTTCTTATCTCCACTTTCAATTAATGAGGGTGGGGGTATATTTGCGATTTTTAGTGTTGTTGTACCTGATGGAATCAAATGAGAAAGTGAACGGGACTTGGCACCTAAAAACCTAAACGATAAAAAAAATGACGGGACTAGCTAAGACGACAAAAATTATATTGCTCCTTCTATTGCCTTATTTGTGCAAAAGCCAAATATCAGACACCGAATTGTGATAACCTATTAAATAGACTTGTGAAAAAGACAATGAAATCAAGAATACTTTTCAGTATAATGTTGGGAACCTCATTAATGGTTTCCGCACAACAAAAAACGCCGGTTTACCTCGATGTTACCAAACCTGTTGAAGAGCGGGTAGAAAGTGCGCTTTCGCTGATGACTGTTGAAGAAAAGGTGGCTTTGTGCCATGCCCAGTCAAAGTTTAGTTCGAAAGGGGTTGCCCGGCTTGGCATTCCTGAAGTATGGACATCGGATGGCCCTCACGGAATTCGTGAAGAGGTTTTTTGGGATGAGTGGAGCGGTGCTCAATGGACTGATGACTCATGTACTGCGTTTCCGGCGCTTACATGTTTAGCTGCATCTTTCAATCCTGAGTTATCCATGCTTTACGGAAATTCGATTGGTGAAGAGGCTCGCTATCGTAACAAAACCATGTTGTTGGGACCCGGTGTGAACATATATCGCACCCCGCTGAACGGGCGCAACTTCGAATACATGGGCGAAGATCCGTATCTGGCTTCGCGCATGGTAGTTCCATATGTGCAGGGGGTTCAAGCCAATGGTGTTGCAGCTTGCGTGAAGCATTTTGCCCTGAACAACCAGGAAGAATGGCGTGGGCATATTAATGTAAACGTGAGCGATCGTGCCTTATACGAAATTTATTTGCCTGCCTTTAAGGCTGCCGTTCAGGAAGGCGGAGCCTGGTCAATCATGGGTTCCTACAATCAATTTAGAGGAGAGCATTGTTGCCATAACGATCTTTTACTGAATAAAATCCTCAAAAAAGACTGGGGATTCGACGGTTTGGTAATCAGCGACTGGGGTGGAGTTCACAATACTGATCAGGCAGTAAATAACGGGCTTGATATTGAGATGGGTACCTATACCAATGGATTGACAACCAGTGGGCATTTCCCATATTCAGATTATTACCTTGCCGATCCTTTCTTAAAAGGTATTAACGATGGCAAATATGATATGGCTGTGCTTGACGATAAAGCCCGCCGTATTTTGCGGTTAATCTTCCGCACAACCATGAGTGTCAATCGTCCGTTTGGCCGTTTTGTTTCGCCTGAACACAGTGAGGCTGCACGGAAAATTGCCAGGGAAGGCATTGTCCTTTTGAAGAATAATGAAGAGTTCTTTCCGGTACCTGTCGGGAAATACCAAAAGATAGCCGTTATCGGTGAAAACGCTTCCCGTAGTTTGGTGATCGGGGGTGGTTCCTCTTCACTTAAAGTGGCCTACGAGGTTTCTCCTTTGCAAGGGTTGAAAGACAAATATGGCGATGAGCATATTATTTATAGCCTTGGCTATGCTTCGGGGCCTTCATTATACGGACGCGAAGAACCGTCAAAGCTGGATGCTGATTCTTTAATGGCTGCTGCTATCGAAGTTGCAAAAGACGCCGACATTGTACTCTATATTGGTGGATTGAATAAAAACCACTTCCAGGATTGTGAAGGTGGGGACCGTAAATTCCTTGATCTCCCGTTCGGACAGGATAAACTGATTGATGAACTGTTGAAAGTAAATAAAAACACAGCTGTGGTATTACTTAGCGGTAATGCAGTAGCAATGCCATGGGTAGACAACGTACCGGCCATTATGCAGGGGTGGTATTTGGGGTCCGAGGCTGGAAATGCGTTGGCCGATGTTATCTCGGGCGATGTTAACCCTTCGGGGAAATTACCTTTCTCATTTCCTAAAAAGCTGGAGGACAATGGAGCTCACTTTTTCGGAGAGCTTTCCTATCCCGGCGACAGCATTGACCAATATTACAAAGAAGATATCCTGGTGGGTTACCGCTGGTTCGATACCAAAAAAATTGCTCCGCTGTTCCCATTCGGGTATGGTTTGAGCTATACCTCTTTTGCCTGGTCGAAACCTTCTGTTGACAGGTCTGAGGTAAAAGCCGACGGAACAGTAAAAGTATCGTTCACACTAACCAACACCGGGAAAATTGATGGTGCCGAAACAGCGCAGCTTTATGTGAGCAAATCAAAATCCGCTGTAGATCGTGCCGCCAAAGAATTGAAGGCTTTTGAAAAGGTATTCCTAAAAGCCGGTGAAAGTCAGATAGTAACAGTTGAGGTGCCGATAAGCAGTTTTGCCTTCTACAACGAAGCCAAGAGTGGTTGGGAAGTAGAACCGGGAAGTTACTCCCTTTTGCTGGGAAGTTCTTCACGCGACATTATAGGCAACGTGGACGTGAATGTCGAGTAGATGGTAGCACCTGAGTGGAACCTGGAAAACGAGATATGATATTATGAATTGGAGTGTTTGGCTTGTTGAAAATAAGAATTGTGTTGCGGATGGGCACCGTGATAAATGAGGCTTATTTGAATAGTTCGACACGAAGACTCACAGAATAAATTCTAACGCTTAACTAAATTTATGAAATATGAAAAACAACTTTTCTACATGACTGAAAAAGGTTGAAACTAAAGAATCTTCAGCCGTTTCAACCGCTTGGGAATTAGGATCTTCCCTTAAGCCTGACGTGTATGCAGTTCAGGTTTCTGAAGTAAACTGGATAAAGTCGAATGAAGGTAAATCAAGAAACAAACTTCTTTTAGTCGGTTACTTCATTTTAAGGGCTTTGCGCAAAATATCAGTTCTTATTGATCAGGAATTTTAAAAAGGTTTTTGATCATTTGTTGAAAATATCTTTCTGGATTTATTACTAATTAAACATTTGTTAACTATGATGAAAAAGTTCAAATTAGAGGATTCTAAACAATCCTTGCTCAGGACATTTCATGCCCTGAGGTTCCTGGCGATAGTCATTGGATTGGCATCTATGATCCAATTGATTTCGCTTCCCGAGCTATCTGCTCAAGGAACTAAACACAAGGTCACAGGTAAGGTTACTGATGTGTCGGGTGTTTCGTTACCTGGTGCAACCGTGAAAATTAAAGGTTCTACTACTGGAACAATTACTGATTTTGACGGTAATTTTAAAATTGACGTTGCTGATGATGACATATTGGAAATCTCGTTTGTCGGGTTTGAAGTAAAAGAAGTTAAAGTTGCAGGGCAGTCTTCTGTTTCTGTTAAACTTGTTGAAGATGTTTCAAAACTGGACGAGGTAGTGGTCATTGGATACGGCTCCGTAAAGCGGAAGGATGTTACCGGTTCGGTATCATCTGTTAGCGCCGATGAAATCACCCGGTCGCAGCCAGTAACCCTGGAGCAATCCCTTCAGGGAAGGATTCCGGGAATGGTGGTTACGCAGGCATCCGGACAGCCCGGAGGCGGTGTAGCAGTGCAAATTCGCGGGATAACCGGCTTTAGTACTTCAGGCCCCTTGTACGTACTGGATGGGGTGGAACTGACGGGAATTGCTGGCCCGGGAGACTCTTATAGAACCGGTACAAACCCCTTGGCCGGTATAAACCCTTCGGATATTGAATCAGTTGACGTTTTAAAAGATGCGTCCGCCACAGCCATTTATGGATCAAAAGGTACCGATGGTGTTATCATTATCACAACCAAAAGAGGCCGGATAGCCCCACCTAAAATTACCTACGAAGTTTCTGCCGGTACACAACAGTTGACCAAAAAACTTCCGGTGATGAACCTGCGGGAATTTGCCACCTTTGTCAATGCACGAAATGAAGGTATTGGCTGGGGGTTTGACGAACGGCCTGAGCTGGCTAATCCTCAATATCTGGGTGAAGGCACCGACTGGCAGGACGCCATGTTCCGGAATGCCCCTACATCAACACACACTCTTACCATGAGCGGAGGTGATAATCGGACCCAGTATTTGCTGTCTGGATCATACCAGAATGAGGAAGGGATTGCGTTGGGCTCGAAGTTTGAACGGATTTCGTTCCGTTTAAACCTGGACAATAAAACGACGGACTGGTTAAGAATAGGCACCAGCCTTCAAATGGTAAATATCGATGAGAATATCAATAGCACCGTCAATAGCGTAGTTCGCGCAGCGTTGGAGCAAACCCCCAATATTCCGATACAGAATAACGACGGCAGTTGGGGAGGCTCTACCAGCACGGTTGGTTGGGTTGCTCAAAGAGTAAATCCTTACGCAATCGCGTTAATTAATAAAAATGAGGTTAACCGGAAACAGGTTTTTAGCAACCTTTACGCTGAAGTTACCTTTGCAGAAGGCTTGGTGCTGCGTAATGAAGCTTCCGGGAATTTCACCATAGCCACTCAGGATATCTTTCAGCCTACCTACAAGATGGGGAACCTGGAAAGACTTATAAGCGAGGGCTCTTCTGACTTCAGTGAGGGCGTTTATACCTCGATAAAAAATTACCTCACCTACTCCCACCTGTATGCCAATAAGTACAGTTTAACAGCAATGGCCGGGCATGAGGCATCTTTGAACAGAGGGCAAACGTTAAAAGCCACACGTAAAAATTACCCGTCCAACAATGTGCAGGTCATTAATGGGGGCGATCCTACAACAGCAACAAACAATGGAACAAAATCCCATAGTTCCAGAGAATCGGTTTTTGGCCGTTTAAATCTGGGAATCAACGATAAATATCTGCTTACCGGAAACATTCGTCAGGATGGGGCTTCCATATATGCCGAAGCTAACCGCTGGATTTTGTCATACTCCGGCGCGTTGGCGTGGAAAATCAATAATGAGAACTTTTTGAAAAACGTGCATAAGGTCAACGAATTGAAACTTCGCCTGGGCTACGGCTTGACCAACAGGCAGGCCGGGCGTGATTACGCTTACACATCAACGCTGGCCACCGTGCCGACCGGTGTGAGCACGGTATCGCAACGTACCATAAACATTGCGAGCCCCGATCTGGAGTGGGAACAAACTAAGAGTTCCAACATTGGGCTTGACGGAACGTTCTTTAACTGGCGATTGAATTTTTCAGTCGATTTTTATCTGAAAAAAACGGATGGGCTGGCCATGCAAACATCGCTGCCCATGTACTCCGGTACTGCTATTGGCTGGAATCCAGGGGGATTGGACGCACCATGGGTAAACGTGGGGGCTATGGAAAACAAAGGATTTGATTTCAGGATCAGTTCCACCAATATCAAGGGAAAGGACTTTACCTGGAAGACAGACCTGACCGTATCGCGTAACATCAACAAGGTAGTAGAACTTAATGCTGACGGGGCACCGATCTTGGGCCGATTCAGTAAGACGGTGGTTGGAAGGTCTATTGGCGATTTTTACGGGTACGTTGTTGATGGCGGGGTATTTGCATCTGCCATTGATGTTTACGGCGATGAAGAAAATGGCATTGAGCCCCACGCCAGACCGGTTAAAAATGGCGAAATACTGCCATTTGCAAATGCCGGCGGAAGTATTTGGTATGGCGACCTCAAGTTTAAAGATTTGAATGGGGACGGTATCATTGATGAGAACGACCAAACGTATCTGGGTTCGCCAGTTCCGAAAGTGCAACTGGGATTCAATAATACGTTTTCCTATAAAAACTTCGACTTAAACATTTTTTTAAGTGCCAGTATCGGTAATAAAGTATTTAATCAGTTGCGCGTTAATGCTGAAGATCCACGTACAAGTTTTGGTTATTTCCGTGCGTTAAACAATTATGCCAAACTTGAATTGGTTGATCCTGAGGGCTCGGATGCTGATCCCTACAATGTCATTGTTACCAATCCCGACACGGATATCCCTGGCGTTCGGAATGACAATACAAACGATAATCTGAGGTTCTCTGACAAATTTATAGAAGACGGGTCTTTTGTAAGATGCAAAAACATATCATTGGGGTATACTTTCTCCGAGAACCTGCTGAGACGGATACACATCGATGCTTTGCGGCTATATGCGAACTTAACCAATGCCTTTATTATCACAAACTATTCCGGTATGGACCCTGAAGTCGGTTCCTGGGATCCGATTAATGCGGGCATTGATAACGGGTACTATCCTCAGGCCCGGAGGTTTACATTGGGTCTAAACATCACATTGTCGAAATAAAAAAACGAATGCTATGAAATTAAAATCAAAAATATTTTATCTGGCACTTTTGGTTGCCGGGCTATTGGCCTCCTGCAGTAAGGACTTTCTTGATCGTCCACCACTATCGGAGATCAGTACGGAAAACTTTTATCAAACTACTTCTGATTTGAAACTGGCCACTGCTGCTTTGTATGCCGGTTCGCCCTGGGCTGAATGGACTTATGTCAGTTATTTGACCATAGGCGATGTGATGAGTGGAAACATGGTACTGGGATATAATGATGATGCTGTCCAGCTCAATAACTTTGCGGTTACCGGACTGAATGGAACGGTAATTGCCAGCTGGAGAGGCATGTACAAGGTAATTGCTCATTGTAATACCACGATTAACGCGATAAATGCAAAAACACCGGAATCTGTTCCCGAAGCAGATAAAAATGCGGCCCTTGCCGAAGCCAGGTTTATCCGTGCATATGCTTACTACAACCTGGGGCTGTTATGGGGCGACGTTCCTATCATCGAAGATAATACCAAACTGATTGATTCGCCGTTGGTTCCCCGGAATCTGGTGAATGATGTTTACCAGTTTATTGTAAATGACCTGACTTTTGCCGCCCAAAATCTACCTGAAGCTGTAGGGACAGATTGGGAGCGTGGAAGGGTTACCAAATGGTCGGCACAAGGCTTACTGGCCAAAGTTTATTTATCGTGGTCAGGTTTAGATCCGCAAAGTATAGGGAGCCGTGACCAAGCACTGTTGGACAGCGCCAAATTATACGCTGGCAATGTTTGTAAAAACAGTGGTCTGGAATTGATGGAAAACTATGCCGACCTGTTCAAAACCGAGAACAATTACAACGACGAAGCGCTGTTTGCATTACGTTGGGATCCCACAACCAGTGGCTGGCTTGAAGGAAACATGTTACAAATCTATTCTCCGGGCGGCTCCGAAATTTCAGCCGACGGACAAGCCGGTTGGTTTGGAATCCGGCCCAGCTACGACATGTACCTGCAATATTCAGAAGATGATACTGTCAGGCGTAAGGCAACCTTTATGTATAATGGCGATTATTATCCGGAGTTAAATGCCGCCGCCGGCGGGTATACCTATGAAGGCCAAAACGGATTGAAGAAACACATCATTGGCACGAAGAAAGATAACAATGTTCCAATTATGACCTTAACTTCATCTGCCGAACACAATGCTTTGCTGCGGCTTGCCGACGTGTACTTGGTTTATGCCGAAGCAATTTTAGGTAACAACAGCTCA
Source organism: Mangrovibacterium sp. (assembly GCA_050298035.1). Taxonomy (GTDB): domain Bacteria; phylum Bacteroidota; class Bacteroidia; order Bacteroidales; family Prolixibacteraceae; genus Gaoshiqia. The sequence continues at coordinate 11,870 of JBNKTK010000068.1, forward strand.
ACAGCAGATGTTGATGCGTTGATGTACTTCAATAAAGTCCGTACAAGGGCAGGGCTTCAGCCGGTAAGTACGATTGATGCCGATATCTTGCTTAAAGAAAGACGGATCGAGCTGGCTGCAGAAAGTCAGTATTGGGGTGACTTGGTGAGCCTTTCATACTACAATCCCCAGAAAGCAATCAGCCTTCTGAACAATGAAGAACGTGTTACCTTCACGTATAATGACGGAATTGCGGAACCGGAGAATCCCTTTGGCGTTATTACGCCGGCCACAGCCAATACGTTTAGGCTGCCGATTCCATCACCTGAAATAACGGCTAACCCGATGTTGTTAGATGCACCTGTACCTTATTTTTAGTGTAAAAGAAAAAAATAGCAAAATGAAAAACAGATTATATAACTATATTCATTACCTGCAGCTTCTTTGTGTAGCCGCGGTTATAATGTTTGTATCGTCCTGCCAGGACGATAAAGTGGAACCACCGGTTATTACGGGGGTTGTAAATTATGACGCTTCTCCTAACGATACAGCTGTAACGACCATACAGACCGGCCAATGGGTCGTTTTGTTGGGACAAAACTTGAGCACTGTTAGCCAGGTGAATTTTGGCTCTATACCTGCTACAATTAACACAGCACTTTTTGCTGATGGAAGCCTTGTAGTACAATTGCCTGATATCCCTTTTGAATCAGTTCCGGCTGATGAACTTAATATCATAACCGCAATCAGTGAAGGGGGGATTGCTTCGTTTAATATAAACATTATTGGAAAACCGATCATCTCACGCGTGAGAAACTATGAAGATTCTCCAAATGATACGGTTATTAATGTCTTGTACCCGGGCAGTCAGATCAACCTGGTTGGATTCAATCTCGAAGGTGCCACACAAATTGCATTCCAGGGAATCGAGGCTGATTTGTCCAATGTGGTCTATACAGACACGAGCGCTATTGTTCAGGTGCCTACTGATTTATCTGGTTCCAATGCGTCATTGGCAAATACAATTACTTATACCACGAATGTTGGGTCAGTTAATTTCCCAATTAAAATTGTTGGCCCTCCCGTAATCTCATATGTTTCTTTAGAGGTACCTCATGAAGGAGATATGGTTCACCTGTACGGATACAACTTCGCCGGAATTCAAAGCCTGACGTTTGCGGGTGCAGTAATTACCGACTACGAAGTATCGGCAGATGAGTCTGTACTTAGCTTTGCAGCCCCGGCGTTGACACAAAGCGGACCGGTTGCAATAACAACACTGTCGGGTTCATTTACAACTGTTTATAACGTGAATGAAATTGCGTTAATATACGCCGGTGGTGTCGGCATTTTGGCCAATATGGAGTGGAGCGAATACTTTGGCTGGGCCTGGGGAAATGGCAATGTGAGCCTTTATAGCTCAGACCCAAATACAACAAACTGGCCTCCCTATAATACTGATTATGGAGTTGGTTACGGGATGTACCTTGTATATAAAAGCGCTCCTCTGGCTGCTGGAGAAACTGGATATTATCCATATTGGGGAGGAAATCAAATTCTTATTAATGATGGCGGTGGCCAATGGGTACCAACAGAGAACCTTAGTGATTCCGGTGACAAGTGGGCCTTGAAATTTGAAATGTATGTTGGGAAACCATGGAATGGAGGTTCGCTTTGTTTTAGAACTCAAAGTGCAATAAGTGATTATATCGCACGATATGAGCCTTGGAAAGTGTCTGAAAATAAGTCAGCTGACTTTACGACAGAAGGGTGGCAAACAGTCACTATTCCGTTATCTGCGTTCCGCCTTGACGACGGTCTCGGTGCTTCCATTTCAAAGGTATCGGATTTGTTGGATATGGGTTCAGGAAAGACTTACATGAGAGTTTATCTTCAGAACTATCGCTTTTCAACTACAGCCGATTTCGAAGCGGCCTTTGATAACTTCAGGGTCGTAAGACGATAATCTTTTCTGTTGCGGACGGGCAGGGGCTTCCTGCCTGTCCGTAACTTTATTTAATAAATCTGTTGGGTCTTTAGCCTGACAGATTTCTATTTTTAAATTGTTCATTAAATTTTATAGTAAAATGAAGTTTAGATTGTATCAGAAGGTATTGGTTTTTCTTAGTTCACTTCTATTTTTAATCTCCTGCGGTAGCTCAGAGACAGTTGACCCTGTCCTTAAGATATCAACGCAAGACATTACTTTTGAAGCGGAAGGCGGTGAGATTACGCTTACCGTAGAGTGTAATGATGCATGGAGTGCAAACAACCCAGCCTCTTGGCTGGAGTTAAGTCAAGTGTCGGGCAGTAGCGGCAATACGACCGTTGTGCTGACAACAGGCACCAATTCGACCGGAACTAGCCGTTCTGTGATTTTGACTTTTAACTCGTCAAATGGCCAGTCCCGTCGGGTGACTATTTCTCAAGCTAGCCTGTTGTTCCCCTCTTACAATACATCGCCGCAAGCGCCGGATGCAACAGGGATGAATAGTACAGCTGTACAACTTGCAGCCAAAATGGGATTGGGCTGGAACATCGGCAACACCATGGAAGCTATCGGAGGAGAAACGGCTTGGGGCAACCCTCTTATTACTGAAGACTATGTGAAATTTGTAAAACAACAAGGATTTAACGCGATCAGGCTACCCTGTGCCTGGGACTGGGGTCACGTTGATGATGAGAAAACTGCCCGAATCAATACCGCGTGGCTGAACCGGGTAAAAGAAGTGGTTGGCTATTGCGTGAATAATGATATGTATGTGCTGCTCAATATTCACTACGATGGAGGTTGGCTGGAACACAACATCACGAAAGCAAAGCAAGATTCGGTGAGCGCTAAACAAAAGGCATTTTGGGAGCAAATTGCTACGACTATGCGCGATTTTGATGAGCACCTGATGTTTGCCAGCGCCAACGAACCGAGCGCTCATAGTGCAGAGGAGGTGGGGATACTTTTGTCGTACCATCAAACATTCATCAATGCTGTCCGTTCTACAGGTGGAAAAAACAGCTATCGCGTCCTTGTCCTCCAAGGACCAAATACAAATATGTCGTTTACTCCAGATGTGATGAGCACACTACCAACCGACCAGGTGCCCAATCGCCTGATGGTTGAAGTGCATAACTATAACCCGTCACAGTTTTGTTTCGGGAAAAAAGATGAAGACTGGGGTAAAATGCTTTATTACTGGGGTAGCGGTCATCATTCAACCATTGAACCGGACCGTAACGCCACGTATGGAGAAGAAGAAGCCCATATCGCAGACTTCAAGAAAATGAAAGAGACATTTGTTGATAAGGGAATTCCGGTTTTGATCGGCGAATATGGCGCTTACCGGCGAAACAATACGGCAAATGTTCCTTTGGATCTGGAAACACACGAAGCTTCGGTTGATTATTGGATAACTTTTGTGACCAAACAGGCCCTAACCAATGGAATGATACCATTCTGGTGGGATACCGGCGGAGCTTTAGATAGGACTAATTTAACGGTAAAGGATCAGCGTACAATTGATGCCCTTATCGCAGGGACTAAATAGGAATATCAAGACTAACAGTCTGTGATTATATTCTTTGTCGGAATGCCGCATATCCAGAAAACTAAGGTTTAACGGATGGGGCATTCCGATTTTTTTTGAATTGACCATCTTTTAACTTGAAAATAAGAACAACTTAGTTTGCAACTACAGCCGAAAACTTAGTTTCTACACCTGCATTAACCAATAATGGCCTAAACTTTTTATTCTGATAAACCTGTAGGAGTGATACTTATCTGATTAGTTCGGCACACAATACATTTTATTAATTTTTAGAGTATGAAAGGGACAAAAACTTTAAGGGGAAAACTCCGTTTTGTAGGTTTTGTTAGCGGACTTTTAATGTCCATGAATGTTTGGGCGCAATTGCCATCAGCGCAGGAATTGGCTAAACAAATGACAGTTGGCTGGAATTTAGGAAACACGATGGAAGCCATTTGTGACGAAAATGCCTGGGGTGCAGGCCGGACTTCACAAACATTAATTGATTCGGTTAAGGCTGCCGGGTTCAATACGATCCGGATTCCTGTGGCATGGTTTTGCCACTCCGATACCATAAAAAGTGAAATTGATGCAGCGTGGATTGCCCGCGTAAAAGAGGTTGTTGACTATAGCATCGATGACAGCCTTTATGTGATTATTAACATGCACTGGGACAATGGTTGGTTGGAAAACCGGATTGATGAGGTCAACCAGGCTCAGGTTAATAAGAGGCAGTATGCCTACTGGACACAGATAGCCGAAAACTTTAAAGACTATGATGAGCATCTGCTTTTTGCAGGCGCTAATGAGCCAAATGCTTCTGATTCGGTGGAGGTGTCTATTTTATTGTCATACCATCAGACTTTTGTTGATGCGGTTCGTGCAACTGGTGGTAATAATGCTTCCCGTACGCTTATCGTTCAGGGACCTGAGACGGATATTGAAAAGACGGTCAATTTGCTGAATACAATGCCGGTTGATCAGATTGAAGACCGCATGATGGTTGAAGTACATTACTATACTCCTTTTCAATTCTGCCTTATGCAAGGCGATGCCGATTGGGGCAAGATGTTCTATTATTGGGGAAAAGGCAATCACTCAAAAACGGAAGTAGAGCGTAACGCCTATTGGGGAGAAGAAAGTCATATCGACAAGTTCTTTGGCCTGATGAAAACAAAGTTTGTTGATAACGGGATACCGGTTATTCTGGGTGAATTTGGTGCGTATAAGCGAAAACTTAGTTCTCCTTCCGATCTGGCCCTTAACAATGCATCGGTGGAATATTTTAGCGAATACGTGGTAAAATCGGCTGTCAGCAATGGGCTGATACCTTATTACTGGGATATTCCGGGGGGATTATTCGACCGTCGTACCGGGAAAATAATTGATCGGGGTGTAGTTGACGCAATCATGCAGGGTGCAAGTGAGGCAGAAGGTGCTTGTACTTATCAATAGATGCGGTTGAACTTTTCGGGAATTTGCAAATCACTTTAATCCTAGGACAGGAAGAGTCCGATGAGGTGTTTATTTCCTGGTGGTTGACTGCAAATATTCAAAGATGGTAGAGAATAAAATAAATGACATTTAAGAATACGCTCAATCATCTGTTTAATTTGAAATGAGTGGAGTGAGTTTCATTAGTATCAATCCAATAAACCGGTAAGTGCAGTAAAACAAGATTGATTGCGACATTGTCGTACTCTCTTTGACACATAATAGTCCCTTGTTTCTGTTATTTTTGCCGAGATTAGCGCCCTGATAAAATTAATAAACCTATTAACTAGCGATGAAAAGCAAAAAAATACACCTGAGTTTGTTTGCCGGACTGTTATTTGCTGCATGTTCAGCACCGCAATACCAACTAACCGATGACGGTATCATTCTAAACTTAAAGCAAAAAGAAGAAACAGAAGCTGGCAAGCTTCGTCTACAGGTATTGGGCGATGAGTTGATCCACGTGTCTGCAACTCCGGATAAAGATTTTCCAAAAGATTCGAGTTTGATTATTGTTCCCGGTCTTCAAACCGTGCCTTTCCAGGTAGCTGATGCCGGCGATTCGGTTATGCTGAGCACATCCCGCTTAAAAGTGATGGTTTCCAAGTTGAATGGTGGAATAACGTTTAAGGATAAAGATGGCCAGGTTATCTTAGCTGAAAAAGCAGGTGGCGGCAAAACATTCTCCCCGATTGAAGTAGAAGGCACCAAAGGCTATTCTGTACGGCAACTTTTTGAGTCGCCTGCTGATGAAGACTTTTATGGACTTGGACAACATCAGTCGGATGAATTTAACTACAAAGGAAAAAGCGAAGAGCTATTTCAATATAACACCAAAGTTTCGGTGCCATTTATTGTTTCCAATAAAAACTACGGCCTTTTGTGGGATAGCTATTCGTTAAGCCGTTTTGGCGATAGCCGCGAATACAAGCAGTTGAACAGGGTCTTTAAATTGTACGATAAAAGTGGTCAGCCGGGTAGCCTGACCGGAACTTACCAGGCTCAAGCCAATGATTTGCAAAGATTGGTTCGCGCTGAAGATTCACTTTATTTTGAAAATATAAAAACCATCAAAAACCTTCCTGAGAATTTCCCTTTAAAGGGAGCTAATGTAACTTACGAAGGGGAAATCGAAGCATCCGAAAGTGGAACTTACCGCTTCATTCTGTATTATGCCGGATATATGAAGGTTTATGTGAATAACGAATTGGTGGTGCCTGAACGTTGGCGGACTGCATGGAACCCGAATAGCTACAAGTTTACTTTTGAACTCGAAGCCGGAAAACGGGTGCCATTGCGCGTTGAGTGGAAACCGGATGGCGGAAGGTCATATTGCGGGTTGCGCGTTCAAACGCCTCAACCTGAAGAAGAGCAAAACAGCCAGGTTTGGTGGAGCGAGATGAATAAAAAACTGGATTACTATTTTGTGTATGGTGATTCAATGGACGAAATTATCAAAGGGTATCGCACCCTGACCGGAAAATCGCAGGTGATGCCTAAATGGGCCATGGGATTCTGGCAAAGTCGCGAACGTTACAAAACCGAGGATGAGATTGTGGGTGTACTGAAAGAATTCCGGGACAGGAAAATCCCAATCGACAATATCGTTTTGGACTGGAATTACTGGCCCGAAAAAGACTGGGGAAGCCATGAGTTTGATGCGAGCCGTTTCCCTGATCCGAAAGGAATGGTTGATGCCATTCATGCCATGAATGGGAAAATGATGATTTCGGTGTGGCCAAAGTTTTATGTTACGACCGAACATTTCAAAGAATTTGATGAAAAAGGCTGGATGTACCAACAAGCTGTTAAGGACAGCGTGCGCGACTGGGTTGGCCCTGGTTATGTCGGCTCATTTTATGATGCCTATTCGTCTGGAGCCCGGAAGTTGTTCTGGAACCAGATATATAATAAATTGTATCCATTAGGGATTGATGCCTGGTGGATGGATGCCAGTGAACCCAATGTGCTTGACTGTACCGACATGGAATATCGCAAGGCTTTGTGTGGCCCGACGGCTTTAGGCCCTTCTGCAGAGTATTTCAATACATATGCTTTGATGAACGCAGAGGCAATCTATGACGGACAACGCAGTGTTGAACCAAACAAACGTGTCTTCTTACTTACCCGTTCCGGATTTGCCGGCTTACAGCGGTATTCAACGGCAACATGGAGTGGCGATATTGGCACTCGCTGGGAGGACATGAAAGCCCAGATTTCGGCTGGACTGAACTTCTCAATCAGTGGTGTTCCTTACTGGACAATGGACATTGGCGGCTTCTGTGTTGAAGACCGCTACGTTGCCGGACAAGCAGCGTACAACAAAAGCGGAAAAGAGAATGCCGATTACAAAGAATGGAGAGAGTTGAATACCCGCTGGTACCAATTTGGTTCTTTTGCACCACTTTACCGGGCGCACGGACAATTCCCGTATCGCGAAGTATGGAACATTGCACCGAAAGGACATCCCGCTTATAACTCGATTACATACTATACTAATTTGCGTTACAGGCTGATGCCTTACATCTATACAATGGCCGGTATGACTTATTTCAACGATTATACTATCATGCGCCCATTGGTTATGGATTTTTCAGCTGATAAAAATGTTCAGAATATTGGTGATCAGTTTATGTTTGGACCGGCTTTTATGGTATGTCCTGTTTATGCTTATGAAGCACGCGAGCGCGAAGTTTATTTCCCGGAAGGTTCAAATTGGTACGATTTCTATACCGGCCAATTTATACAAGGCGGACAGAAGTTAAAAGTAGATGCCCCGTATGAACGTATTCCGTTGTATATCCGTGAAGGGGCGATCATCCCGGTTGGTCCCGAAATTCAATATACTGAAGAGAAAACGGCTGAAACGATTACTCTGTACGTCTACCGTGGTCAGGATGGTAATTTCACCCTTTACGAGGATGAAGGCGTAAATTACAACTACGAGAAAGGCGCTT
>JBNKTK010000069.1:0-19742 GCA_050298035.1 Mangrovibacterium sp.
AACCGAAGGAAACGAAGGCGGACAAGCTTTCCGTGATCTGGAATGGGAAGAAAAAGTATTGAAAATCTGCCAGGAAAGCGGAATTGGCGCCCAGTTTGGCGGTAAATACTTTGTACATGATGTCCGCGTGATCCGTATGCCACGTCATGCGGCTTCGTGCCCGGTAGGTTTGGGTGTTAGCTGTAGTGCCGACCGTAACATTAAAGGAAAGATAACCGAAGAAGGTATCTTTGTTGAACAACTTGAGAAAAATCCTCGTCGCTACTTGCCGGAACAAGCGCCGGAAATGGTACCGCCGGTTAATATCGATTTGGATCGCCCAATGGCCGAAGTACTGGCCGAGCTGTCAAAATACCCGATCAAAACCCGGTTGAACCTGAGCGGAACTTTGATTGTTGCCCGCGACATTGCACATGCCCGTATCAAACAAATGCTTGACGAAGGAAAACCAATGCCGGAGTACTTCAAAAACCATCCGGTTTACTACGCCGGGCCTGCCAAAACCCCGAAAGGAATGGCTTCAGGTAGCTTTGGCCCTACAACTGCCGGTCGTATGGATTCATACGTTGACTTGTTCCAAAGTTTGGGTGGCTCCATGGTTATGGTGGCAAAAGGGAACCGTTCGAAACAAGTCACTGATGCTTGTCAAAAGCACGGTGGTTTCTATCTTGGCTCGATCGGTGGACCGGCCGCGATTCTTGCTAAAGAAAGCATCAAATCGGTTGAAGTTGTCGATTTTGAAGAGTTGGGCATGGAAGCAGTTCGTAAAATCCGGATTGAAAACTTCCCGGCATTTATTATTGTTGATGATAAAGGAAACGATTTCTTTGCTCAGCTTTAATACAGGCTTACTGGTAAAAATATGTGATAATTCAGGCATCTCCGGATTTGGGGATGCCTTCTTTTTTTGCCCCAATAAGGTGGTTACGCCTGCGGTGAGTCGTTTTTGTGTAGAATGACAATTGTGTTACCTTTGAGCCTTCCGTTTATAGACAGAGAGATTGCCAACGGCAGATTTTGTTCCATATCCCTTTAAAATAATTTTGGAATAGGTTGTGCAAACAGACGAAAACTGTTAGCCTGGAGCTTTCCTGTCGTTATAAAAATGATTGTAGAAAACAGAAAGTAGGAGACGTATGAAAAACAGGTCATATTTATTTTTAGTAGTTCTGATGACTTTGCTTGCGGGCTGCGGTTCATCAAAATTGGTTGTTTCACATTACGAGAATGCTGTAAAAGCCGAAACTGAAGGAAATTATGCAGCCGCCGTTGAGGCCTGGGATCAGTATTTCAATTCACAGATGAGCTCAAACATGGAGATTGCTCCGGCAAATTACGCACAGGCCGGGAAGGTTGCTTTTAAAGCCGGCCGGTTCGATTTGGCGGAAAGCTGGTTGGGAGCAGCCGAAAGTGCCAATTATACCGATCAGGAAATTTACTTTGATTTGGCCCGGATTTACCGTGATAAAGATAACCTAAGCAAAGAATTGCTGGCTTTGGAATCTTGTCATAAAAGCTTTCCTGACCCATCTGATGAAACCGGTATGAATACCCGGTTATTTGATATTTATTCACAGGCAGGCAATGTTGGAAAGGCTCAGGAGTTTTGGCCTTTAATGAAAGTGGAAAGTCACCGGGAGGAAAAATACCTGGATCATTATTTCTCCATTCAACAAAAACTGAAGAACTCAGAATTGGCTGATTCCGTTGCTCTTGAATTGGTCAAAATCAATCCGAAACATGTTGATGCTTTGGAATGGCTTGGAAAAAAATATTACAATGAAGCTGAAGAGCACTATCAGCGGGAAATGAAAGCCTACGAAAAGAAAAAAACGCACTTGCAGTATCAATACTTGCTGACAGAGTTAAAAAAGGTAACTACCGAATTTAAAAAATCGCTGGAGTATTTCGATGTTCTTTGGGAAATGGATCAAAATCAGCATTACGCATCCTACCTGGTCAATATTTACACCCGGCTCGATAATGCCGACAAGGCCAATTATTACCGGAAGTTTATAAAGTAGTATTGGTTAATTTTTGAGTTGGATGTCAGGTGTTTTAACCGGTTAGTTCCATCGCGAAAAATAAATGAGGGATATCGAAATGTATCCTTCATTTATTTTTATGATTTAAGAATGTGATGATTAGGTCAGTGTTGCAACCATGACGGCCTTGATAGTGTGCACTCTGTTCTCGGCTTCATCAAAAACAACCGATGCTTTGCTTTCAAAAACCTCGTCGGTAACTTCAAGGGCATTCATTCCAAATTTTGTGAATATTTCTTTCCCAACTTTGGTCTCGAGGTTATGAAATGCCGGTAGGCAATGCATAAACTTTACATTCGGGTTTCCGGTAAGTTCCATCGTGTACATATTCACCTGGTAGGGCTTTAACAACTCAATTCTTTCTGCCCAAACACTTTCAGGTTCGCCCATCGACACCCAAACATCGGTGTACAGGTATTCGCAACCTTTAACTGCTTCTGCCACATTATCGGTGATTGTTATTTTTGCCCCGGTTTCGCTGGCAATTTTCATGCAGGTATTCACCAGTTTTGTATCTGGTTGATAGCCTTTTGGTGCTGCAATCCGGAAGTCCATTCCCATTTTGGCGGCGCCAACCATCAGCGAATTTCCCATATTGTAGCGGGCATCACCCAGGTAGCAAAATGAAATCTCAGAAAGGGGGTGTAATGAGTGCTCTTTCATCGTGAGCAAATCAGCCAGAACCTGGGTCGGATGAAATTCATTTGTCAGTCCATTCCAAACAGGTACACCGGCGTATTGGGCCAACTCTTCCACGATTTCCTGTCCAAACCCGCGGTATTCAATTGCGTCGTACATTCGTCCAAGCACACGTGCGGTGTCTTTCATCGATTCTTTGTGCCCGATTTGTGTGCCCGACGGACCAAGATAGGAAACGTGGGCGCCCTCGTCGAAATCGGCGACTTCAAATGCACAACGTGTTCGGGTGGAGGTTTTTTCGAAAATGAGGGCAATATTCTTTCCTTTTAAAAGATGTTGTTCCAGCCCGTCTTTTTTCGCTTCTTTCAAATTAGTTGCCAGTTCAAGCAAATAGTGAATTTCCTCCGGTGAAAAATCCAGCAACTTCAGAAAATGTCTGTTTCTCAAATTGATTTCCATATTGATTTGTTTTTCAAGATTCGTAATGCAGGGTAATTTTGGAGCCGTATGACTTGTCTTCCAGTTTTTTAGCCTCGGTAATCACACTTTTCTCCCCACCTTTTTCTATAAAACGCAAGCAGGCTCTGATTTTTGGGGCCATGCTCCCTTCTCCAAAAGTACCTTTTTCGAGGTACATTTTAGTGTCGGCATAGTCTAAAAATTCGAGTTTTTCCTGTGTCGGCAGCCCGTAATCTTTATAAATAAAAGGAACATCGGTAAGGATATAAAACTCGTTAGCACCAATTTCGGATGCAAGCAGGGAAGAGGTCATGTCCTTGTCGATCACGGCATCAACCGTTCGCAGGTCATTGTTTTGGTCGTAATAAACCGGAATTCCGCCACCGCCGGCAGTAATGACGATATTGCCTGCCCTTGCGAGCGTTTCGATGACATCCTTATTCAAAATATCAATAGGAACAGGTGAAGGAACCACTCTGCGCCAGCCATCTTCATGTTTGATTGATGGTTTAAACAGCCAACCTTTGGTGTTTTGTAATACTTCGGCCTCGGCTTTGCTGTATATTTTCCCGATCCGTTTTGATGGATTATTAAAAGCCGGGTCGACCGGGTCAACGGTGACCATACTGATCATTGAAATGATGTGTTTTCGGATGCCGTGCTTGTTGAGCACATTGCGCAGCATGCGTTCAATCATAAAGCCTATACCGCCTTGCGAGTCGGCAACACAGATGTCCAGAGGCATGGGGGCAATGCGGTAAAGTTGTTCTCCTGCATCGTTTCGCATCAGTATATTACCAACCTGGGGCCCGTTTCCATGGGTGATAACCAGGTTGTACCCGTTTTTGATCAGGTGTATCAGGTTTTCAAGGGTTTCGGTCGTATTGGCTTCCTGCTGTTCAATCGTTCCAACTTCGTTGCCACGCAGTAACGCATTTCCCCCAAGTGCAATAACGGCTAACTTTTTCATTGCAAAATGAATTGTGTACTACACAAACATAAATAAATTGATGAACCAAAAGATTGAATTTTGACATCTATCCGGGATTGGATGAATGCTATAAAACACTGATTTATGGTGTTTTTTATGATTTGTTGACTGACTTGATTGTAACCCGATAAATTGTGATGTATATCGGTTCGTTTAGTTTGGGAATGAAAAAAATACAACTTTTATAAAATGGATTTTGGCTGGTGTTCAATTTGTTTTTAATAGATGAAAGTTGATAATTCGTTTTATTTTTATCTTTTTTAGATATTGATCTAGGCAAGATATCCTGTACAAAATTCGTTAACTTTGCAATCGAATTTTACAAAAACTCATGGCAAAAAAGACTAAAACCAAAAAGTCGTCCTCAAATTCAGGACTGTTTCGCAGTCTGAAATCCTTTTTTACAGGTGATAAATTCAAATATACAATCGGGCTTTTCCTGTTTGTTTTTGGCTTGTACCTGTTAATCGCATTTGTGTCGTTTATTTTTTATGGTCATGCCGATCACAGCAAACTCGACCTTTCCTGGCGCGAACTGATAAAAAATGCGGATATTAAGGTTCACAACAAAGCCGGGAAAACCGGTGCTTTTTTAAGCGAAGTGGTTATTAACCGTGGGTTTGGTCTGTCTTCATTCCTTTTTATATACATGCTGGTCATTACTGCATTTCAGTTTTGGGGAAAGCCCCTGGTGAAATATACCCGTGCTATGACCTTCTCGATTATCCTTGTTTTTTGGATCTCAATCTTTGCAGGTCTGTTGTTGTCAGGACTAAATGATAATGGGTTTTTGTACCTGGGAGGTGAGAATGGTTTCTACCTGGCGGGATGGTTAAGTTCAATGTTTGGAAATGTTGGAACCTTCTTTATCCTTGTTTGCGGCTTATTTTTGATCATTTTGTTTGGCATAGATAACTTTATTCCCTGGCTGAAGAAAATTTTTGGACGTCTTTCAAAAGAGAAAGCTGTTATTGCCGGTACCGGTGAAGTTGTTTCGGGAGATTCTGGAGCAGTAATTCAGGAAGATACGATCTCAAAGGTGATAAATGAAGATGACCTGATTGAAACTATTTTTGACCCGGATAGTGATGACGAAGTGGAGATTGATGAAAAACTGGATGTTGCCGGTGTTCAGGCACATGTGGCAGAAAAAATGTCAACCAACGAGCCTGAGCCTGAAGAAGATGGTGATGACCTGGAAATGACTGTCGAAAAGATTGAGGAAGAAACAGATGAAGATTATGAGCCGGGAGAGAGTACGGAGGCCTATGACCCGACCCTGGATTTGTCGAACTATAAATTTCCGGCAATCGAGTTGCTTGATGATCATCCATCGGGAAATGCTGAAGTGAGCAATGAAGAGTTGCTGTCGAATAAAAACAAAATTGTTGAAACATTACGTCATTATAAGATCGAGATTACCAAAATACGGGCAACAATTGGGCCTACCATCACGCTTTACGAGATTGTGCCTGCTCCGGGCATCCGAATTGCAAAGATCAAAAACCTGGAAGACGATATTGCTCTAAGCCTTGCAGCATTGGGTATTCGCATTATTGCACCAATTCCGGGGCGTGGTACTATTGGTATTGAGGTGCCGAACCAACAACCCGAGGTTGTCTCTATGCGCTCGATCGTTGCTTCAAAAAAATTCCAGGAAAGTACTGCTGATCTTCCGGTCGTTCTGGGTAAAACCATTTCTAACGAGACTTTTCTGATTGATCTGGCAAAAATGCCCCATATCCTGGTGGCCGGTGCTACAGGACAAGGTAAGTCTGTTGGATTGAATGCGATCATTACATCCTTGCTTTACAAAAAGCACCCTTCGCAATTGAAATTGGTTATGATTGATCCGAAAAAGGTGGAGTTGAGTTTGTATTCAACCATTGAGAAACATTTTCTGGCCAAACTTCCCGATGATGAAGAACCGATAATTACCGACATTCAAAAGGTAAAATATACTTTGAATTCGCTGAACCTTGAAATGGATATGCGCTACGATTTACTGAAGAAAGCGCATGCCCGTAATATCAAGGAGTATAATGCCAAGTTTGTTGGCCGCCGGTTGAACCCGGAAAAGGGACATCGGTATTTACCATACATTGTTGTAATAATAGACGAATTCGCCGACTTAATTATGACTGCCGGTAAAGAAATCGAACTGCCGATTGCCCGTATTGCCCAGTTGGCACGTGCAGTGGGTATTCACATGATTATTGCCACCCAACGACCTTCAACAAATATTATTACCGGTGTAATTAAAGCAAACTTCCCGACCCGTATTGCTTTTAAAGTGGCATCGATGATTGACTCGCGAACAATTCTTGATACGCCTGGCGCTAACCAGCTGATCGGGAAGGGGGATATGTTGATTGCAATGGGGAGTAGCATGACACGTTTGCAATGTGCCTTTGTTGATACACCTGAGGTTGAAAGGATTTGCGAGCATATTGCTGAACAGCAAGGTTACCCGACAGCCTTTATGCTTCCGGAATATGTTGGGGAGTCGGATGGCGGCCCTATGGACACAGACCTGAATAACCGGGATGAGTTGTTTGATGAGGCCGCCCGCGTTGTCGTGATGAACCAGATGGGATCGACATCAATGATCCAGCGTAAGTTTTCGATTGGTTACAACCGTGCCGGACGGATCATGGATCAGTTGGAGGCAGCAGGGATCGTTGGCCCAAGCGAGGGAAGCAAGGCACGACAAGTGATGATACAGGATGAATATTCTTTGGAACAATTATTGAATAGTTTGTAAAAAAATAATCAGAAAATGAAAAAACTACTTTTTATTGCATTCTTTGCTTTTTCGGGTATTATGGGATTTGCGCAGCAGGATCAAAAGGCAAAATCAATCCTTGAAAATGTTACAAAAACAACACAATCTTATATCACCATCCAGGCTTCGTTTGATTATGTGATGGAAAACAAAGAGGAAGGCATTCACGAGGAAAACAAAGGGAACATACTAATGAAAGGCGATAAGTACCAGCTCAAATTGCCTATTCTCGGGCTCGAGGTGTTTTGTGATGGTAATAGTGTTTGGACTTATATGAAAGATGCCAATGAGGTCAGTGTCTCAGAGTTGGATGAAGAATCTGGTGAAATGATGAACCCGTCTAAGCTATTTACCATTTATGAAAATGGGTTTAGTTACAAGTTTGTGGAAGAAAAAACCGTTGAAGGGGTGGGGGTTTATATTATTGATTTGTTCCCTGAAACTGATGCTATTGAATATTCAAAAATTAGGATACAGGTTGACAAGCAAAAAATGTTGATTAAAAAAGCCGAAATGATCGGAAAAGAAGGAAACAACTATATTGTAAAAGTGAATGACTTAAAAACAAATGTGACAGCAGATGAGAAGTCGTTTGTCTTTGATTCTGCAAAATATCCGGGCGTAGAGGTTATTGATTTGAGATAATTTCCGAGATGAAACCATAAAAAAAGGAGCCTGTCTGGCTCCTTTTTTCGTTATTGTATTGTTGTTCTATTCGTTTACTTTAGTGGTCAATCTGTCAACAGTAGAGATTTCCATGAAGGTAGAACCACCTCCGATACCGAAGCTGCCGCCAACATACACAACCATATCTTCACCTTTCACTCTTCCGGTCTCAAGAAGGCCTTTCAGTGATGAGCGAACCATTTTGAATTTATTTCTTTTAGGCTCAATCACGCTGGCGCGTACACCATATGAAAGTGCTAACTGACGGGCAATACGCATATCATAGCATTGTGCATAGACCGGGTTTGTTCCACGAAAAGCTGCCAAATAACGGGCAGTCTTGCCAGTCAGGGTATTTGTAACAATCGCTGTGGTTCCTAATTCCTTGGAAGCCTGTATGGCTGCTTCAGCTAAATAAGCTACAACTTCGTTCTCAACTGCAGGAATGATAATGTCGTTACGTTTATCTTTGCTTGGTTCTACTTCCTGTGCGATCCGGTTCATAATTTTTACGGCTTCAACCGGGTATTGTCCATAGGCTGTTTCACCACTGAGCATGATCGCATCTGCGCGTGAGAAAATTGCGTTGGCAACGTCGCTTACTTCAGCCCTCGTTGGGCGAGGATTTTCAATCATACTGTGAAGCATTTGAGTTGCGATGATGACCGGTTTTTTACGCTGAACAGCTTTTTTTATTAATTGACGCTGGATACCCGGAATTTTTTCGGCAGCAATTTCAATCCCAAGGTCCCCGCGGGCAACCATAATCCCATAGGCATGATCCAGGATTTCGTCAATATTGTTTACACCATCCAGGTTTTCAATTTTCGCAATAATTTTGATTGGGCTGTTGTATTTGTCCAGTAATTCCTGAACTTTCAAAACATCCTCTTTGTTGCGAACGAATGAGTGGGCAATGAAGTCAACATTGTTTTTTGCTGCAAACTCAATGAATTCTTCATCCTTCTTTGATACTGATGGCAACTGTACGCTATATCCCGGGGTATTTACACTTTTCTTGTTCTTGATAACCCCGCGGTTTTCAACTTTGCACAGGATATAGTCTTCTTTCTTTTCAATGACACTTAACTCAAGTTCTCCGTCGTCAATCAAAATTTTACTGTCAACAGGTATTTCCTGATGGAAATTGTTGTAAGAAACCGTAACAATCTCTCTGTTTTCTTTACTTTCTCTTAAAACTCCTGATACTTCAACCAATTGTCCTTCTTCTACCTTTATTGGTTCCGGAATATCTGTTGTTCTTATTTCCGGCCCTTTGGTGTCGACCAGAATACCAATTGAATCAGACACTGACCGAATGTTTTTTAATACATTCAATGCACTTTCATAAGTGATGTGTGCCGTATTCATCCGGACAACATTCATCCCTGCTTTATACAGTGATTCAATAAACTCAGGCTCACACCGGAGGTCTGAGATTGTGGCAACAATTTTTGTGTGTTTCATTTCAAACTAAATAACATTATGGGGCCACAAAAATAGATTTTTTTCGTCAGGCTATGAAAAACTTGTACTCTGATACGAAGAAAACTCTCAAACGTTAATTTTTGATGAAGCTTTCAATGCCTAAACGATAAGAATCCAATCCAAATCCCATTATACTGCCTTTGCAAACTGGACCGATGATTGATTCATGCCGAAAGTTTTCGCGGGTAAGGATATTGGAAATATGGATCTCAACTACCGGGGTTGTAATTCCGGCTATCGCGTCCCTAATAGCGACTGATGTATGGGTATAGGCACCTGCATTAATAATAATACCATCATATGAAAATCCAATTTCATGGATTTTATCAATGATAAACCCTTCTACATTCGATTGAAAATATTCTAATTCAATTTCTGGATATTTTTCAATGAGTGTTTCAAAGTAGGATTCGAATGATAGATCACCATAAATATTCTTTTCGCGTTTGCCTAATAAATTTAAATTTGGGCCATTGATTAACAATATTTTCATTTTTATTTGATTTTTATAAAAAAACTAGTAACTTTCGCTCGTCCGCCGACGTATTGAAAATTATGTAATCTTGGGGAGGAAACTAATATTCAATATTGGCATGTGCATGTGTTTTTAAAGAGTCAAAATTATCTAAAATGTTTGTAGAAAAAAATTAATTGTTTTTAATTATGAAATGGGAAGATAGTAAAAAAGGATTTGAGAATTTTTTGAGGCTTGAAAAGTCGCTGTCTCAGAATTCAATTGCAGCTTACATCAACGATATCAATAAGTTGATGGCTTTTTTGGATGAAAGTTTTAAAAAATTAACTCCGGAAAAAGTAAGATTGAACCATTTGCGTAGCTTCATTGAACACATCAATGATCGTGGCGTTTCTCCTCGTACGCAAGCCCGTACGATCTCCGGTATTAAATCATTCTTCAAGTATTTGTTGATGGAAGGAAAGATCAATAGTGATCCGACAACTTTACTTGAATCTCCAAAAATCGGTAGAAAACTTCCTGATGTTTTAACGATGGAGGAAATTGATCTGATCATTGATGGTGTTGATTTGACTAAACCTGAAGGACAACGTAATAAAGCGATGTTGGAAACGCTTTACAGCTGTGGCCTTCGCGTTTCCGAGTTGGTTAATTTGAAGGTGACTAACTTATTCTTTGATCAGGGATTCATTAAAGTTGAAGGTAAATCAGAAAAAGAAAGATTGGTTCCTGTAAGTTCGAAAGCAATAGAAGAGATTACAAAATACCTGCAGGGGTATCGTAAGTCTTTGAGAATTAGTCCGGACAGTGAGAATGTGTTGTTCCTGAACAGAAGGGGCAAAAAACTCAGCCGAGTGATGATTTTCACTATTATTAAGAACCTGGCTGAAAAAGTAGGACTGAATAAGAAAATCAGCCCACATACATTCCGCCATTCTTTTGCTACTCATTTGATTTCAGGAGGAGCTGATTTAAGAGCTGTTCAGGAGATGTTAGGACATGAATCAATCTTGACAACTGAAATTTATACTCATCTTGATCGGGATTATTTAAAAAATACCCTTACGCATTTTCATCCGCGTTCATAATGAGTGAGTTAGTAGATGGTTAATAATTTATTAACATTTTAATCTGCTAAAATTTTTACGTCTATGATATTAAAGGCCAGTGTGTTAGATGACACACTGGCCTCTTTTTATTTAGAAGGGGCATAAATAATAGTAATTTAAAAGGAGTCATTAATCCTAATCTCCCAAAAAAATTATTTTTGTGTGCCGAGAAAAATGGTTTTGTTGGAAATATTAAATTTTAAATGTTGACTATGAAAAATCTAGATTTATCCAAGTACGGAATTGCCGACGTCCAGGAAATTGTTTATAACCCATCTTACGAGTTATTATTTGAAGAAGAAACCAAACCAGGTTTGGAAGGTTATGAAAAAGGACAAGTGACTGAACTTGGAGCTGTTAACGTAATGACTGGTATCTTTACCGGCCGTTCGCCTAAAGACAAGTTTATTGTGATGGATGATACCACGAAAGATACAATCTGGTGGACATCTGATAAAGCAAAAAACGATAACAAACCTACAACTCCTGAAGTTTGGTCAGAGTTGAAAAGTTTGGTTGCAAAACAATTATCAAGCAAGAAATTGTACGTTGTTGATACTTTCTGTGGTGCTAATGCTGACACTCGCCTGAAAGTACGTTTCATTATGGAAGTTGCATGGCAGGCTCACTTTGTTACCAACATGTTCATCCGCCCAACTGCTGAAGAACTGGAAACATATGGAGAGCCTGATTTCGTTGTAATGAACGGATCGAAAGCAACTAACCCTAACTGGAAAGAACAAGGGTTGAATTCTGAAAACTTTACGGTATTTAACCTGACTGAAAAAATGCAGGTAATTGGTGGTACCTGGTATGGTGGTGAAATGAAAAAAGGTATGTTCGCAATGATGAACTACTACCTGCCATTGCGTGGTATGGCTTCAATGCACTGTTCTGCCAACGTTGGTAAAGATGGTGACACTGCCATTTTCTTTGGTTTGTCAGGAACAGGGAAAACTACTTTGTCAACTGATGCTAACCGCCAGCTGATTGGTGACGACGAACACGGCTGGGATGATGAAGGTATCTTCAACTTCGAAGGTGGTTGCTATGCTAAAACAATCAACCTGGACAAAGACTCAGAACCTGAAATCTACGCTGCTATTAAACGCAATGCATTGTTGGAAAACGTTACTGTTGATGCCAACGGTAAAATTGACTTCACTGATGGTTCTGTAACTGAGAATACTCGTGTTTCTTATCCAATCTACCACATTGACAATATCGTAACCCCTGTTTCAAAAGCTGGTCCTGCTCAGAAAGTTATTTTCCTTTCTGCTGACGCTTTTGGTGTATTGCCTCCGGTTTCAAAACTGACCCCGGATCAAACTAAATACCACTTCTTGTCAGGTTTTACAGCTAAATTGGCTGGAACTGAGCGTGGTATTACCGAGCCTACTCCAACTTTCTCAGCATGTTTCGGTGCTGCTTTCTTGACGCTTCACCCAACAAAATATGGTCAGGAGTTAGTTAAGAAAATGGAAGCTAACGGAGCTGAAGCTTACCTGGTTAACACTGGATGGAACGGTACAGGCAAACGTATTTCTATTAAAGATACTCGTGGTATCATCAATGCGATCCTTGACGGTTCAATTGAAAAAGCTGAAACTAAGATTGTCCCAATCTTTAACCTGGAAGTACCAACAGCATTGCCAGGTGTTGATCCTAAAATCCTGGATCCACGTGATACTTATGCTGATGCTACTGAATGGGAAGCAAAAGCAAAAGATCTTGGTAGCCGCTTTGTTAAAAACTTCGAGAAGTATACTGATAACGAAGAAGGTAAAGCATTGGTTGCTGCAGGTCCTCAATTGTAATTTTATACCAAATTATCTTATATTTGAGCCCCGTCATTTTTGGCGGGGCTTTTTTTTATCTGTAAGTATTAGCAGTGCTGTATATGCGTATGAAGATTTCAGGAAATGCCAGGGTTCTGATCGTTTTTGTTTTAATTACAATTGCAATTCGTTTCTTTAGTTTCTTTTCGAGTGTGTTAGATCACGATGAATCAACCTATTTACTTGTAGGACGAGAATTGGCACATGGAAAATCATTGTATGTGGATGTGGTAGATAGTAAACCCGTTGGGATATTTTTTATCTATACTTTGTTTCAGTACGTTTTCGGATACTCAATTTTTTTGAAGCGTTTATTCGTTTCGGTTATTGTTGCTGCAACAGCTTACTTTCTGTACTTGGTTTCGCAAAAGTTTTTCCAACATAAACGAGTGGCCATTTCAACCGGTGCAATCTATATTTACCTCGTTTCAACATGGAACTATTTTGGCCTTTCCCCGAATACCGAATTGTTTTTCAACTTCTTTACTGTTGCGGCTTTGATTTTTTTCCTGCGAAAGAGTTACTTAAGGTATTTCTTTGCCGGGTTTTTGTTTGGTCTGGGGTTTATAATAAAATACCTGGTCTTGTTTGATTTTATATTGATTGGCTTGTTCTTTTATTTGCATGAATTGTCTCAGAATAATTGGAAATTCTCATTTAAAGAAATATTGCCGTATAAATTAGCCTGCATTGGGTTTGTAATTCCATTTGTGTTGGTCAACCTGTATTTTTATTTGAATGGACATTTTGATGCATTTCGGTATATTACCTACGAGTTTCCGGGAAGGTATATGGATCGTGGTTCGCTAAAACAGTTTTTGCTCATCTTGCTTGATTTTACAGGAAGGTTTTTCCCGGTCACAATTCCATTCTTTTTCGTTTTGTTTTCTAAAAGTTCTTTGCTGAAAACCCTGGAAAAAAGGATGCTCATTTGTTGGATTTTTGCGATCCTTTTGGCGATGTATTTGCCGGGGAGGGGATTCAGCCATTATACAATCCAATTGATGCTTCCTGTCTGTTTGATGGCAGGTATTGCTTTTCATCCTGAGTTTCATTTTGACAGGTTTACCCGCGTATTATTCCGGGGGCGAAGTGCCTTGGTGTTACTTATTTTGCTTGTTGCTGTTTCTCAGTTTGCGGGAATATCAGGTAAGCTGCGTAAGCCCGATGAACCTCGTGTTGTTGCTGAATATTTGAAGGAACATATGGCGACTGATGATCAGATTTATGTGTCAAATTATGAGCATATACTGTATTATTTGCTTGATCAGGAATTGCCAACAAAGTATGTTCATGCAACTATATTGAGCCAACCGGCATTGGCATATGCATTCGATGTTGATCCGGAAAAGGAAATTAAGAGGATAATTGATAGCAAACCCAAATATGTATTGGTGCTGCGGAAGTTTGATCTGGTAGAAAACTTAATCAAACAGGATTATTTTCTTGACCACTCATTTTTTGATGGCAAAGTACTGGCATATCGAAGAAAAAGCTAGCTGTTGACTGGTTCTTCCTTATTGAGGATTTCAATCAAACAGTCATTTATCGTTGGATATTCAAATTGAAACCCTTGACCTAGTAATCGTTTGGAGTTAACAAATTGTCCTTTGATGAGCAGGTCTGAAGCCTCTCCGTAAAATAACTTCAAAATAAAAGGCATTACATGGAAAATTGCCGGACGTTTTAACAGACCTGAAAGCGTGTTCGTAAAATCGTTGTTCGTAATTTGCTGTGGAGCTACCAGGTTGTAAATCCCAACAAAATCTGTGTTTGTGATGCTTTCAAGATAGGCTAGTACAAGGTCATCAATATGAATAAAAGGAAATGCTTGTTGACCTGTGCCAATTCTTCCTCCGAAAGCAAGTTTGAATACCGGAAGTACTTTTTTTATGGTTTGCGAATTTTTCCCCAGAACGACTCCGGTTCTGAACAATACCAGGCGAACCGATGGTTTCAACCCAGTTGTTGCATCTTCCCAGTTTGTTACAACTTTCCCGATAAATCCATTGTCAAATAATTGACTGTCTTCATTGTGGACAATTGTGCCTGTTTGGTAGATCCCAACTGCCGATGACGAAACCAGTACCTGTGGCGATTTCTCAGGCGGAAGGCTATTTATTGCTTCAACTAAATTTCGGGTAGTAAGTACCCGGCTGTTGTAGATAACTATTTTGTTACGGGAAGACCAGCGCTGAAGAATTGGTGCACCTGCCAGATTGATGACTGCATCCTTCCCTGACAGAAAATTTGCTAAGTATGATACCTCGCCATAGAGCAGTTTTCGGTCAACAGGAAAAACATCATGGCCATTTTTTATCAATCTGGTCATAAGTTTATTGGCGATATAGCCACTTGCCCCGGTGATTGCAATTTTCATAAAGTTGAAGATCTGAAAATTAAATTATTCAGCCAATTGTATTTCGTAAAAGTTTTCAGGTGAAAATAAAATCAATTGCAATATTTGACGTTAAAATAAGTAGTTTTGACCGAAAATTTTAAAGCATGCCTTCAAAGAACTCTCAGGTAAAAAAGTCATCCAAACCTAAAGCTAAACCTGCCCGAAAAGGAAAGAACAAGAAAAACCAGTCGTTATCAAAGCGGATAACCATGTTTTTTCTAAAGCTTGCAGGAGTGGGCGTAATCCTGTTTGCGATGCTGTTTTTTGCTGTGTACCTTGGCTTTTTGGGGTATGTGCCAAGTACTGCCCAACTTCATGATATAAAAAATCCGCAGGCATCTGAAGTTTTTTCTGCTGAAGGTAAGTTGCTGGGAAGGTATTACGTTGAAAACCGGAGCAATGTAAGCTATGATGAAATTTCGCCAAACGTCATTCATGCATTGGTGGCGACCGAAGACTCCCGTTTCTACGAGCATCGTGGAATCGACGAAATAGCTCTTTTCAGGGTGTTGGTGAAAACGCTTCTTCTTCAGGATCGTAGTGCTGGGGGTGGTAGTACGCTTAGCCAGCAAATCGCTAAAAACTTATTTCCGCGAAATGATTTGTGGGTTTTCTCCATGCCCGTAAACAAGCTCCGTGAAGCCATTATCGCATATCGGCTTGAACGCATATATACCAAAGAAGAGATATTGACCCTTTATTTGAATACCGTTCCTTTTGGTGAAAATATTTTTGGTATTGAGGTTGCGGCAGAGCGTTTTTTCAATAAATCCCCCAAAGACCTGACAGTTGATGAAGCGGCAGTTTTGGTTGGAATGCTGAAAGCCAATAATGCCTATAATCCACGTCTTCACCCCGAAAGATCAAAAGAACGACGTAATGTGGTCATCGCACAAATGGTAAAGAATAATTACCTGACCGAGGCCCAGGGAAAAGTATTTCAGGAAAAACCGCTGAACTTGCAATATCGGCGCATTTCGTACAATGAAGGGCCATCCCCGTATTTTCTGGAGATGATCAAGCCTGAGTTACTTGAATGGTGCAAAAGCAATGCAAAGGAAAATGGCGACCCTTATAATCTCTATACTGATGGATTAAAAATCAAGACAACCATTAACTACGATTATCAGGTTTATGCCCAGCAGGCAGTGCACGAGTACATGAAGAACCTGCAAAATGTTTTCGATTCGCACTGGAAAAATTCGGATCCGTGGGCAAAAAACAAACGTATTCTTACGCGCGCAATAAAACAAACAGAGCGTTATCGTAATATGTCAACCGCAGGGAAGTCGGATAAAGAAATCAATGAAGCCTTCAATAAAAAAACAGAAACGACTTTATTTACCTGGGGTGGAGAAAAGGCTGTTCAGACTACACCTTTGGATTCGCTGAAGCATTACCTGAGAATGCTTAATTCTGGTTTTGTTGCTGTTGATCCAGCCACGGGGCAATTGAAAGCCTGGGTTGGGGGAATCGACTTTCGTTATTTTCAGTATGACCATGTAAATGCCGCCAGACAGGCCGGTTCGACATTTAAACCGTTTGTTTACCTGGCTGCGATGGAAAGTGGCCTGAGTCCATTCGATTACTATGCAAACGAAAAAAAGGTTTATGACGATTATCAGGACTGGTCGCCTCGTAATTCGCATGAACATTATGAAGGATTTTATTCGATGGAGGGTGCATTGGCTCAATCGATCAATACTGTTGCAGTAGATGTGTTGATGCAGACTGGTATTGACAATGTAATTGAAACGGCCCATGAGCTGGGGATAAAGGAAAAACTGCCGGAATTTCCTTCGCTTGCACTGGGGGTGGCTTCTGTTAGTTTAAAAGAAATGGTTTCGGCCTACGCTACCATTTTAAATAACGGAACCCGGGTGGAACCGAATTACCTGGTGTCAATCGAGGATGGAAAAGGCCATGTGTTAAAACAGTTTGAGCCGAGCGTTCCCTACCAGCTTGACATAGAGCGGGAGAACTGTAAAATATTGGTGCACATGCTCGAATCTGTTGTTGACAGCGGAACAGGTTCTACCATCAGGTCAGTATATAACATTCGGGGAGATTTTGCCGGAAAGACTGGTACAACACAGGATCAGTCTGATGGCTGGTTCATTGGGATGTCACCGGGACTGGTCGCCGGATGTTGGGTAGGGGCCGATGATCCGGGAATTCATTTCAGAACAATAACATACGGCCAGGGTGCTTACATGGCCTTGCCAATTGTCGGAAAATTTTTCAATAAAATCTACCAGGATCCACGATACAAGCATCTGCAATACGATACGTTTGATCAACCTTCGCCTGATATTTTGGCACAACTGGCAATCCCGCCATACCGTGAAATGTTTGAACGGAACAAAATTGAGGGCTTTTTCGATCATATTTTCTCCGGACAAAAAGAAGATCGTGATTTGAAGTCCCGGAAAAAGGAAGAAAAGCCACGGGAAAAGAAAAAAGTTTGGGAATCAATCAAAGATATTTTCAGAAAGAGAAAATAGTTTCTTAAACTTATACTTTCCTAATTCTTAATTTTGCTTCAAATGCAAAAAAGGTTACCTATAATCGTCCGGTTTCACCGTTGGCGTTTACGCCATCTTAGTGAGCGTAATTTTGTTGTTCTGTTAAGTGTTATTGTTGGTGTTATAGCGGGAATCTGTGCTACAATTATCAAGAAATCAGTATGGTTGACCCAAGGTTTGCTTCATCGGACAATTAATCAGGAAGTCCAAAACTACATTTATTTTATCCTTCCTTTTATCGGTATCTTTCTATCGGTTTTGGTGGTGCGTTATATTATCCGAAAACCCGTAAGGCATGGTATCCCTAATGTTTTGTACAGTATCTCGCGTAAAGAGGGTGAACTAAGCAGGCACAACCTTATTTCATCGATTATTACCAGTGCGTTCACCGTGGGGTTTGGCGGTTCGGTTGGTTTGGAAGGGCCTACTGTTGCAACCGGAGCTGCTTACGGTTCATGGTTGTCTAGGGTGTTCCGGTTAAGTTATAAGCATACAGTTCTGATGCTGGCATGTGCAAGCGCCGGAGCAATGGCTGCTATTTTCAAAGCGCCGATCGCAGCTATTGTATTTGCCGTTGAAGTGATCATGATTGATTTGACCACTTTTTCGATGGTGCCACTATTGCTGGCTTCGTCATCGGGAGTGGTGACTTCCTACTTTTTTATGGGGCAAAACGTTTTGTATCCTTTTAAGGTTGAAACCTCTTTCGTGATAGCCGATTTGCCTTTCTATATTTTGCTGGGTGTGCTTGCCGGTTTGGTTTCAGCCTATTTCACAAAAATATATATCTGGATTGCAGGCATTTTCGAGAAGATAAATAGTGTCTGGACCCGGTTGCTTGTTGGTGGATTTTCAATCGGATTGTTGATCTTTTTGTTTCCTGCATTATACGGTGAAGGGTATGAGTCGATCAATCATTGTTTGGATGGCGATCTGGAATACCTGTTCAATAATTCGGTGTTCTACGGGTTGAAAGAGAACATTTGGGTCATGCTCATTTTAATATTAACAATTATTTTACTGAAGGTGGTTGCAACTTCTCTAACCTTTGGTGCAGGCGGGATTGGTGGTGTTTTTGCCCCAACGCTTTTTACAGGGGTCAATACCGGGATGCTGTTTGCCCTGATCGTGAATAGATTTGGGATATTTACAGTTGATAAAAACAATTTTGCCTTAATTGGCATGTCGGGACTGATAGCCGGCGTATTGCAGGCCCCTCTGACAGGTATCTTTCTTATAGCTGATATATCAGGTGGTTACCAGCTTTTTGTGCCGTTGATGATTACTGCCACATTCTCTTATGTGACAACGAAAGCTTTTTCTCCGAATTCGGTTTATCACTTTCAGCTTGCTCAGCGAAAAGAACTGATGACCCATGATCAGGATAAAAACGTACTCCAGATGATGAAGGTGAAAAAATTATTGGAAACCGATTTTGTAACTTTACAGCCTGATGCAACTTTACGCGACCTGACCGAAGCAATTTCTGTTGCCCATCGAAACTTATTCCCGATTGTGGATAAGGATGGTTACCTGAAAGGAATGGTCAAAATGGACGATATAAGGCATTTAATTTTTAAGACCGAGTTGTACGATAACGTGAAGGTGAAGGATTTGATGTATCATCCGGAGCATTATATCTCAACGGAAGACTCGATGGACCAGGTGGTGGAAAAGTTTGAATCAAGCGGCCGCTATAACATTGCAGTTATTGATGAAGGGAAATATATAGGCTTTATTTCGCGGGCGCGGGTGTTTTCGTTTTACAGGAAAACAATGAGTGATTTTTCGCATGATTAAGTTTAAAAAATATGTCAGATTTTAGTAAACGGATGATTCCGGTTTTTAAGAGGTTAGTCGAAGGAGAGCAAAAAATTTATTGGATTAGCCTGGCAATCGGGATTATTAGCGGAATTGCAGCATTAATCCTGAAAAACCTGGTGCATTTTATTGGCGAAACACTGGTTGGGAACCTGAATATCTCAAGTGAAAATATTTTGTTTTTCGCCTTTCCTGTTACCGGTATCATCATTACTGTACTGATAATCAAATTTTTTATAAAAGACGATTTGGGGCATGGAGTTGCCAAGGTGCTTGCGGCCATTAGCCAGAAGAAAGGGATACTGAAAATCCATCATACTTTCTCGAGCATGATCACAAGTAGCTTCACGATTGGTTTTGGTGGGTCGGTAGGACTTGAGGCACCTATTGTACTTACAGGATCATCCATAGGGTCAAGTATTGGAAGGTTGCTGAGACTGAATTATAAAACCACTACTTTGTTAATAGGGTGTGGTGCTGCCGGTGCCATTGCAGGTATA
>JBNKTK010000070.1:0-19670 GCA_050298035.1 Mangrovibacterium sp.
ATATCAATTTTTTCCTCTTTCGGGTAGCTAAAATCTATGCTTGAATTCTCAAATCCACCCCAATTCTGAATTGATCCTTCTCAGAAGGATAAGCCAGATATTATTTTTGGGGATAGAAATAAAAAAGACAACCCACAAAAAGCAAGTTGTCTTTTTCTGTCGGGATACCAGGATTCGAACCTGGGACCCCCTGCTCCCAAAGCAGGTGCGCTAACCGGACTGCGCTACATCCCGAAATATTATAATGCGGAGAGAGGGGGATTCGAACCCCCGGTACGGTTACCCGTACGGCAGTTTAGCAAACTGCTGGTTTCAGCCACTCACCCATCTCTCCGTTCAAGTAGCTTATAATCTCTCTCTTCTTTTATTCATCATGCCTGGAGCCCTTTAATTGCCCCTTTGAACGTGCGTGCAAATATAGAACTACTTTTCTCTTTTGCAAAATTATTTCAATAAAAAAATGAGGATTTGGGGCTTGTTTTCTGATGAGATATTGAGAGTCAACATGAAAGGATGGGAAAAGAAATTCATGCCCTTTTTACGGCACAAAAAGAAGAAAGTTTTCCTTTCATAGCGCGGTTTTCCGGATATAACTAGAAATCAATAACATATTAAACAATGTTATAAAATCATTGATTTTACTTGGAAAGTCATCAGCTTGAATATATCTTTGACGTAGAAAACGTTCTTTTAAAAATATTGTCCGCATTAATTCAAAATTGGCAAATTCAACAGTTTACATTAAACAGAGAAAGCTTTTGGATTGCAAAGACAGGCCTTGTAGTCCGGCAACTGCCGGATGAGTAGTTCGCTACCAGTGGAAGTCTGACCGATTCGGCACTCAAATCCTGTAATTCAGGGATTTTGCACAATCGAATTAGTGCGGATTTTTTATTTCCTGATCCTCAGTTGCGCCACAAAATATAGCAGTAACAAAACGGACAAGAATGCACTTATCCGCGCAATGTAATCGCCAAAACGAACGTAAAACGTCATTTCATCATTTGCCCGCAATTTTTCTTTTAGTGCATCTCTCTCCCACCAGCCCGACTTTTTCAAAATATCGCCACGCTGATTAATAAAAGCCGAAATACCGGTATTTGCCGAACGAGCAATGCTTCTTCGGGTTTCAATTGCGCGTAGCCGGGCAAACGAAAAGTGTTGTTTATATCCCGGTGTATCCTTCCACCAACCATCATTGGTGATAACGAAAATGAGGCCTGCCCCTTTTTTTATGTACTTGGCAATATATTCTCCAAATACCGATTCATAACAAATAACAGGCGCCACGCTCAAACCGTCAGCAGAAGAAAAATTTGAAGGTTCTTTTTGCGAACCCAGACTGCCCGTTGTTCCGCCAAGATCGACAATAAAATCTTCGACAAATGACAGGTATTTTCTAAACGGCATTTTCTCGACCCCACTTACCAATATACTTTTGTGATACGCCTGAACCTTACCAGATGCATCTATTTGCAATGCCGAATTATAAACATCATAATAGGCATCTTCCTCGGCAAACTTTCGGGCTGTTTCCGGAATTTTTTCGCCTGTCCGAAAAACAATTTCAGTGGTAGCGCCCAATACAAACTTCAGCTTAGGATGAGCGATTACCCGTTGATAGAATGGGGAAATATACGGATGGTTGATCATTTGCGGACTTTCCCAAAGCGGATGGAGCGCAGTCTCGGGGCCGACAACGTAGTCGGTTGAATCCGTTATCATTGAATCAGCTAGCTCAATCAACCGTTGTACCTGTTTTTCTTTACTAATCCCTGAGAATTTTTCGTGGTAAGGATCAACATTCGGCTGAAGAACAACAACTTCATAAGTTTTGCCTTTTTCGACATAGTGGCTGTAACGATAGATTGAATAAATTACAGGAACAATAATCAACAAAACAACAACGACCAGCTTTCCAGATACCTTTTTAATCCCATTGCCAACTGAAATCTTATAAAGTTGAAATAACAGCAAATTTATGAGAAGAACCCAAAGTGTTCCACCTAAAACACCCGTAAATTCATACCATTGAACAAGTTTGACCTGATTGGCAAAGCCATTCCCAAGGGTCAGCCAGGGCCATTCAATTTCCCAATTGAAATGGAGATATTCAAAAGTTATCCAGAAAACGACCAGTGACAGATTTGCCATTCTTGTACTGAATCGTCTTTTCATGAGGTGGAAAAGCCACCAGACTGTTGCCATGAATGTCGCATTCAGAAAGACAACTAAAATAATCCCGGCAAACGTAGCATTCATGACCCACCAGGTAGATAAAGCGTTCCAAAGCCAAAAACAAGCATAGGCATAAGCGAAAAACGCGGTGCTTTTCTTTGTTTCTTTTTCCTGAAATATTTGATCCTCGACAATCAACAATGGAAAAAACGCAAAAAATAAAATCCAGCCAGGCAAAATATTGAGCCAGGGCAAACTTAGCAGTACTGCAGAAAAAGCAGCCAATAATACCAATTGATAGCGTTTCATGAAGATTTAAATGATATTTTGAGAATAAACGACAGGCGTACTTTTCCTGTTCTTATCAAGAATAAAGTCGATCCGGCCTAACGCCAATCCACCCCAACCGGCCTGGTTCACAATAACTCTTTTCCCGTCTGCATTTCTTAGTTCAAGTGGCTTATCCAGAAAAGTGTGCGTGTGACCACCAATAATTAAATCAGTAAAATGGGTTTCAGCAGCAAGCAGCTTGTCCGAAATCTTATTCTCTTTATAGCTAAGCCCAAGATGAGACAGGCAAATCACAAGGTCGCATTTCTTTTCCATTTTCAGGAAACTTTCCATTTCAAGCGCAATCTTTACCGGGTCAAGATAAACGGTCTCGTCATAATTCTTTTCACTCACCAATCCTTTCAACTCAATGCCCAGGCCATATACGCCAACTTTTACATCACCCTTTCGGTAAATGTTGTACTTCACAAAACGATCGTACAAAATCGTTTGCGTAAAATCATAATTGCTTGAGATAACTGGAAAGCGGGCACTATCGATGCTACTGTTTATCCCTTCCAGTCCGTTGTCGAACTCGTGGTTGCCGATAGTTGAGGCTTCATAGCCCATTTCCGACATCACTTTCAGGATCAGTTTTCCTTTGTAATAATTGAAATAAGGCGTTCCCTGGAACATATCCCCTGCATCCAGAAGAAGCGTATTCTCATTTTCATTTCTGATTTTACCGATCAAGCCGGACAGCCTGGCCAGACCACCTCTTCCCGAATAGGAAGGGTCAGATTCAGGGAATGGATCAATATGACAATGAATATCGTTTGTATGAAGAACACTTAACCGCACTAAATCTTCCTGCGCAAAAAGTGTATCGGGAATATTTGCCAGCGCTATTCCGGCCGACATCCCGGCAATTTGTTTGATAAATTTTCTCCTGTTATTCATTATAAATCCTTCCATCCAGCTTTGGCGAGATTATTCTTCCCGCCTGGTAATCTTTTCTCATATGATCAATAATACAGTCCCGGAGCCGAATGCCTGTTAAGATGTAGCTAAGCCGGTTCAGGAACATTTTCATTCCATCACCGCCATTGGCAACATAATCGTTGGTAACGACCCAATATGTTGCCGTTTTATCAACCGGTGCACCGCCAACTTCCAAGTCAACCGGCTTCCCGTTTTTTATTCCCATCTTCATTCCTGAAACTCCATCACCATTGTGTTCGGCAATTTTTTCAGCAAACTCGATCATATCCGTTCCTTTTAATGAAAGAAGCACGATTTCATTTTCAAAAGGCATTAGTTCGAAAAGCCGTCCGACGGTAATTTCACCTTTGGGCAAATCGGCTCTAATCCCGCCATAATTAATATAAGCAACCTGAGGTATTGATTTTTCATTCAGTTTTGCGGCGTACAACCGGCCTTCTTCCAACAACAGGTCAGCCAGATAATTGGTCAACAAACTCTCCGGCTTTTTCTTGACCAATTCGGTGCTGCTAATACCTATAACTTGTTGCATATCGGCTTTAAGACCATCTTTATATGGCTGAACCAACTGAATAATTGAAGAGTCAATTGTTAATATATTTTCAGAATTAGGTATGTTCTCTGCTTTGAAATCATTTACGATCAGTGTAGTTTTGCATGAAACTAATCCCAAAAGCAGGGCAATGATGATGATAAAAATGCGCATTCAAATAGATAGTTTTCAGTTCTTATTTTAGGTAGATCAAGATTTTTAAACTTTATTTAGGATCATTTTGTTCCCACAAAAACAATTATTTCGATGAAGATTTTAAAGGTAAAGATTTTTGCACGCCAATTATATAAAATTTTAACTATTGTTTCGTTAATTTTTCTCATCACTTCTGTTGCCCAGGCACAGGACTACCCCACCACCAAAGCGCTGAAAGGTGAAGGGATTTATACGCTTTTAAAACGTCTGGGCTTGTCGCCCGAACAATACCTGAATGATTTCATTGAGTTGAACAAGTCGAAGCTTGGCAAAAACAACACGCTTTTTGTCGGACAAACCTACCAATTGCCCTTAACCAATTCAGCAGCTCCGGCATCGGGGGGCACTTACGAAATTTTTGGCAACAAATATAAAAATGTAGCCCCGGTTGACAACCAATTGTCGGGTGCAGTTTATTATCTCATCAGTGGTCACGGCGGCCCCGACCCGGGAGCTGTTGGACATTTAAACAACCAAACACTCTGCGAAGACGAATATGCTTATGATGTGACCCTGAGGCTTGCGCACAGCCTGATCGAACATGGCGCCACGGTGTACATGATTGTGCGTGATGACAACGACGGAATCCGGGACGAAAGCTATCTGCGACCGGACAGCGACGAAAAATGCTACCCCAACCTGTCAATTCCAAGAAGTCAATTAAGCCGGTTACGCCAACGAAAAGATGCTGTCAATAAACTTTACATTGAAAATAAAGGTCGGTTTCAACGCCTGATTATCATCCATGTTGATTCGAGAAGTAAAGGTGAAAATATTGATGTATTCTTTTACCACGACAAACGGAGCAAAACCGGCAAAAAACTGGCGACTAACCTCCAACAGACTTTTCGGGAAAAATACGACTATCACCAACCTAACAGAGGGTACCACGGCTCGGTGTCGGAAAGGAACCTTTATGTGCTGAAATACTCTTATCCCCCGGCTGCTTTTATCGAGTTGGGAAACATTAACCATCGGCGCGATCAGCAACGGTTTATGATTGAAAATAACCGGCAGGCTTTGGCCAATTGGTTGTCCGATGGGCTTATCAAAGATTTCAAAAACAATAAATGATGTTTTTACCTGATGGTAAAATCCTGATTTTATTCGACGGATATTGCCACTTGTGCAGCCGAACAGTGCAGGTTATTTTAAAATTTGATAAGAAAAGAAAATTTGTTTTTGCACCCTTAAGCAGCACAACCGGTATTCATTTCAAAGAAAAGTACCACATAACCAAGCAGACAGATTCCGTCATTCTGATCAAAGCCAATGTTTGCAACATAAAATCGGAAGCCGTTTTAGAGATTGCCGACAGCCTGGGAGGACTTTTCAAGTTACTATTGATTTTCCGGATCATTCCACGTAAATGGAGAGACAAACTCTATGATTGTGTAGCCCGAAATCGTTTTCGTTGGTTTGGAAAGAGAAGCAGTTGCCTTATGCCCCCAAAAGGACAGGAGCAACAGTTTCTTTAAATTTCAAATTCACCTTCTTCATATTGCCGGTACCGGCCAGCCAGATGTCCAAGCATCATACTAACATGTGCAATGGCTTGCTGCGTTGAGGCCGAAACTTCCTTTTTCTGAAGTTTCAGCAGCATGATCCCATAGAGCGCCTGTAAAGCAACCTGAATATCATGTGAATCAACATCATTACTTTTCAGGCGGAACTCATCAATTATTGGTTTGGCAAACTGGTATAAAGCCAGGTACTTCGAATCGGTAGCTGCCTGTAGCAAACGGAGGTGAAAGCGATTCAGATCATCAACCAGATTGGAAATAAACTGAACGTGTCCCCTTTCCGTCACCTGTTCTTTTTCCATCATCAGTACCAGGTTTTTATACCACTGATAAATTTCCAACCGGGTATCATCGTCAGTTTCAAACTGAGAAACAATCGTCTTACCGATTTTATCCAGGTCAAAATCCAGGGCCCTCAGCAAATCTTCAATTTGCCACAAATAGAGGATGTACTCTGCAATATTGGTTTTTCGTTTTTCCCGGGCAACAAGCATAATCAATCATTATTAAAGAAATCATCGAGGTCGCGGCGTTCTTTTTTGGTTGGTCGTCCAGCTCCGCGCTCCCGCCTCATCCACAACATATTTTTTTGAATATCCAAAATTTCAAGTTCTTCTTTAGGAGTAACATCCAGCAAGTACTCCGGGACCAACTGTGCCCCAACCCGCTTTTCAGTTAACCCCAAAACTTTGTAACTGTATGTTACCGGATTCTTTTTCACCTTAACAATATCGCCAATTTTTAGCACACGAGAAGGCTTTACCTGTATGTTGTCGATTATAACATGACCTTTTTTACAAGCTTCGGTAGCAATGCTCCGGGTTTTATAAATCCGGACGGCCCATAACCATTTATCTACCCGAACCGGTCCTTCCATGTTATTTACGCTTGTTGAATTCGTTCATCGTCCGCTCAACGCCAATCGTTCCAAAACCTTGAATGATTTGGATGCAGGTATCTATTTTTTCGGGAAGTTCGGCTTCTTCGTCTTTGCTCCAATCGCTTAAAACGTAATTAACCTGCTGCCCGCGACGAAAATCATCACCTATTCCGAAACGTAGCCGGGCATAGTCATTTCGTCCCAGAACCTCATGGATGCTTTTTAAGCCGTTATGACCGGCATCCCCACCTTTTGAGCGCAACCGCA
Organism: Mangrovibacterium sp.; assembly: GCA_050298035.1. Taxonomy (GTDB): domain Bacteria; phylum Bacteroidota; class Bacteroidia; order Bacteroidales; family Prolixibacteraceae; genus Gaoshiqia. The sequence continues at coordinate 6,869 of JBNKTK010000070.1, forward strand.
AAGAACCAAAAGGTAATGCCAGGTCGTCAGCAATGACCAACAGATTTTCAAAAGGGATTTTTTCCTCTTTCAACCAATAATTAACTGCCCGTCCACTCAGGTTCATATAAGTGGTTGGTTTTAGCAGTATGAATGTCCGGGCTTTGAATTTATATTCGGCAACATAACCGTAACGCCTGTCGCTAAAAACAATATTGGACGCATCAGCAAGAGCGTCCAATATTTTAAACCCGATATTATGCCGGGTGTTTTCGTATTCTTTACCCGGATTTCCCAATCCAGTTATCAGATATTTCATTTTAAAAAACGTGTATCAGTTTGTTTTTAATAGACGACAGATACAGTTGATCCTTCAGCAAACTGAAGGAGAGAACGCAGCAGATTATTTTCCGGCAGCGTTCATTGCAGCACGTGCTGCCCTTGTAACCATGATTGTTACAACCGGAATTGATTTTGAGTTCAGCAGTTCAAGGTTTCCAGCGTCAACCTGACTAACTTTGATACTTTGACCCAATTCCAGATCATCAATATTCAATTTGATTGAATCAGGGATATCTTTGGCCAAACCTTTTACTTTCAGACGACGAAGGTTCAATTTCATTTTACCCCCGGCACGCATACCTTTAGCGTATCCTTCAACTTTCACAGGTACTTCAATTTTCACAGGCTTGTCTTCGCTGACCATCAGGAAGTCAATGTGCAGAATTTGCTCAACAACCGGGTGAAACTGAATGTCTTGCATAATTGCCTTGTATGGCTTTCCGTCAATATTCAGATCAATCATATACACATTCGGTGTGTAAACAACTTTGCGGAATTCTGCTGCATCAGCCTGGAAGTGAATAGGTTCTTCACCACCGTAAAGCACACAAGGTACTTTTTCTTCTGATCTCAGTTTTTTGGCTTCTTTTTTGCCAACTACCGGTCTTGCTGTACCGTTAATAGCTACACTTTTCATTTTCTTGAATTTTAATTTTTAATTATGGTACTCAGTCCTCCCTTTTCGGTGAAAGGGCAAACAGCATACATAACCATCATGCCGTCGGAAAAAGCGGTGCAAATATATAATTTACTTATGAAATAACGAACTAATTGATTCATTTTTATATACACGCTGAATCGCCTGGCCAAAAGCATCGGAGACAGAGATGTATTTAATTTTTGAAGATTCTTTTTTTGCCGGAATTGAGTCCGTAAAATAGACTTCCTGCAATGCAGAGTTCTCGATACGTTCATAAGCCGGTTCGGATAATAATCCGTGTGCTGCAAATGCACGTACTGAGTTAGCCCCTTCTTTAATCATCAGCCCGGCAGCTTTGGTAATGGTGCCCGCTGTGTCAATCAAGTCATCAACAATAATCACATCCTTGTCCCGCACATCACCAATCAGTGTCATGTTCTCAATAACATTGGCTTTTGCGCGCGATTTGTGACAAATTACCATATCGGTCCCCAACATGCGGGCATAGGTGTTTGCCCGTTTTGTCCCGCCAACATCAGGCGAAGCAATTACAATATCGCGTAATCCCATCTGTTTGATGAACGGGATAAAAAGAGCCGAGGCATACAGATGATCAACCGGTACATTAAAGAATCCCTGGATTTGATCAGCATGCAAGTCCATGGTGATAATACGGTCGACACCGGCTGCTGACAAAAGATCAGCCATCAGCTTGGCCCCGATAGAAACACGTGGCTTATCTTTTCGGTCCTGACGTGCAAAGCCGAAATAAGGGATCACGGCAATGATTTTGTATGCCGATGCCCGTTTGGCTGCATCAATCATTAACAAAAGTTCCAGCAAATTGTCGCCGGGGGGGAAAGTGGATTGGACGATAAACACATGCGAACCACGAATGGTTTCTTCATAACACGGTTCAAACTCACCATCTGCAAAAACAGGGCAGGAAGATTTTCCCAGATCAACACCAACACTGTTACAAATTTTACTTGTTAAATACGTGGTAGCTGTGCCTGTAAAAATCTTTAGAGGGGCTTTTTTTCCCATATTTTCCTATTTAAATTAAGTGCCTTGGAATCGTGCGCAAAGGTAAAAAAATCTTTAAGATATCTTAAAAATAATGCCTTCAAGTTATTGCTTTTTGAGGTAAAGAACAAGACTGGTTATCCACAAACACCTGACACCTAAGCCATCAACTAATTACAGGCGCCACTTCCGAAATAAAATCAAGGATTTCAGCTTTGCCCATGCAGGTTTCCGCGGAGCTAACCAACATCGATGGCAACTCGGCCCACACCTTCTTCAACTCTCTTTTATAGAAAGCGATACTGCTGGCCAGTTTTGTCTTGCCCAATTTGTCACCTTTGGTAAAGATTATTGCAAAAGGCACTTCCTTTTCCCCGAGCCAGGTGATAAATTCAAGATCGATTTTTTGCGGTTCGTGCCTGCAATCAATCAATACAAAAAGACAATACAGGTTTTCACGTTTTAGGATATAATCGACAATATAAGCCTGAAATTTCTCCCGTGCACTTTTAGAGACTTTGGCATAACCGTAGCCGGGCAAATCGACCAGGTACCAGTTATCATTAATCAGAAAGTGATTGATCAATTGGGTTTTACCCGGACGCGATGACGTTTTTGCCAGTTTCTTTTGATTGGCAAGCATGTTGATCAAAGACGATTTGCCCACATTCGAACGTCCAATGAAGGCAAATTCCGGACGGTCGGGAGCCGGACATTTTCGAACATCGGAATTACTCATTAAAAAGCGGGCAGTCTTGATTTCCATAATTTATAAATGAACTTCCAGCAGTTTTACTTTTGCTGAAACCGGTTTTAACTGAAATTGATTAATTGAAGCAGGAACCAGAATTGTCTCGCCTTTCCTTACTTTTTCTACACTCCCGGGGCTACTCAGCTCATATTCTCCCTCAACGCAAATGTAAATGACGAATGAGTCCAGTCCGTAAATGTCTTTTTCGATCGTTGTGTCAAATTCAAGCACATTCGTGGTGAAATAATCACAGCTCACAACTTTGCTGCTTTTGTTTATTTCAGCCTGATAGTCCGTTTTGTAGCTGTCGTGATAAGTAAAATCAATGGCATCAACGGCAAGTTCGGTATGAAGTTCGCGTTCGTTGCCATTGGCATCCTTCCTGTCATAATCGTAAATGCGGTAGGTAACATCGGACGTTTGCTGGATTTCGGCGACCAAAATCCCCTTCCCGATTGCATGAACACGCCCGGCAGGCATGAAGAAAACATCGCCGGCCCCAACTTCTACAAAATTCAGGATATCCATCAGTTCTTTGTCCTCAAGCTTTTTGAGGTAAGTTTCTTTGTCAATGGCAGCATTAAAGCCCGAGTTTAATTTGGCACCCTCATCAGCTTGCAGCACATACCACATTTCGGTTTTCCCGAAAGCCTGGTGGCGTTTTTTCGAAAGTTCATCATTCGGGTGCACCTGGACAGAAAGATCGTCGTTGGCATCAATAAATTTAATGAGCAACGGGAATTCAACGCTAAACTGTTCGTAAACTTTGTCGCCAACCAACTCGCCCATGTAAATTTCAATCAGCTCTTCGAGGTTGTTTCCGGCCAGGAATCCATTGCTCACAACCGATACATTGCCCTGCACACCGGATATTTCCCAGCTTTCGCCGCAATTTGGCAAGCTGCCGAAATCTTTACCCAGAACTGATTTTATTTTTTGTCCACCCCAGATTTTATCCATGTAAATTGGAGCGAATTTTAACGGATATAGATTCTTCATCTTATCAAACGAGTTTTAATTTTTTAGAATTCGAAGTCGACTGCTGCTCTTGAAACAGTTGTTTGTCCAATCAGTTCAACTACTTTCAGGTGCTCCGGATGGACACGGTATACTTCAAAATCTTCAACCGAAATAAAATGCGTAATCAAACAAATGTCATACGATTTGGCATTGAGCTCATAGTTCAAACCAACTTCAATGTATTTTAGTTCCTCAATTTTATCGCTTAACCCTTCAAGCGCGGTTTTCAATCGAGCAAGAACTTCTCTTTTTTCGGCTTCGGGATATTCTTTCAGTTTAAAAAGAACAACATGGTTCAGCATAATCTTGTTTGTTTCGGGTTTATTTTTCTGGCGCGAAGTTAACACTTTCCGGGCTGTGTTCCACATATCAGGGATTAGTCTTAATGAAAATACAACAAGCTTGTTTATATTTGGTAACAAAAAAGCAGCATGATAATAATTGGAATAGCGGGCGGAACAGGTTCGGGAAAAACCACAGTAGTAAACAAAATCATGACAAGTTTGTCGCATGAAGAAGTAGCTATATTATCGCAGGACTCCTACTACAAAGACAATAGTCATCTCCCGGAGGATGAACGCAAAAAGCTGAATTTTGACCACCCTGACTCGATTGAATTTAGCCTGATTATTGATCACCTGAAAAAACTGAAAAGCGGTGAACCGATTGAAGAACCCAGCTATTCATACCTAACCTGCACCCGGACGGATAAAACCACCACAATTCACCCAAAACCTGTCGTAATTGTTGAAGGAATCCTGGTGCTTTGCAATGCTGAACTTAGAAAGCTGATGGATATTAAAGTGTTTGTTGATTGCGATTCGGATGTGCGCCTGTCGCGTGTTATCCGGCGCGATATTGTTGAACGCGGCAGGGACGTGCACCAGGTACTCTCACGATACGAAGAAACGGTCCGCCCCAGCCATTTGCAGTTTATTGAACCAACCAAGCGATTTGCCGATATTATTGTACCCGAAGGCGGCGACAACAAAGTAGCCATCCGCATTTTAACTCATTTTATCAAGCAAAACCTGTAACCATGTTATATAATCTGAACATTGAAGATGTATTGTTCCTGGATATTGAAACTGTCCCGCAACAACCGGCCTACCACGAATTGCCGGAGAACTTCAAAAAATTGTGGGACCATAAGTCTACTTATTTCCGGAACGAAGAACAAGGCCCGGAAGATGTTTACGAACGCGCCGGTATTTATGCCGAATTTGGCCGTATTATTTGTATCTCGGCTGGCTTTGTCGTTCAAAAATCGGGTGAACGCTTTTTTCGGGTGAAATCATTTTATGATGACGACGAGAAAAAACTGCTGTCAGCATTCAACAACATGCTGGATAAATTTACCTCGCACCAGGGCAAATGCCTATGTGCCCACAACGGACAGGAATTTGACTATCCCTACATTGCACGCCGCACATTGATCAACGGGCTGAAGTTACCACGCATACTGGATATTGCCGGGATGAAACCATGGGATGTAAAAGACAAACTGATGGACACGCTGCAATTGTGGAAGTTTGGCGACTATAAAAACTATACTTCCCTTAGTTTGCTTTGCGCCGCCTTCAATATTCCCACGCCCAAAGATGATATTGATGGCAGCCAGGTAGCCCAGGTTTATTATGAAGAAGGTGACCTGGATCGCATTATCAGGTATTGCGAAAAAGATACGCTAGCCGTGGCAAACCTGCTGCTGCGTTACAAAGGCGAGGCAATTATTGGCATGGAAAACATGGAAGTCGTGTAATCCATTCTTTTAGCTTGACAGGAAACCAATGCCCAAAACAAAAAAATTATTCGAAGAGTAAAAAAATCAAAAATTTACCGACATCCCGTCTCTTTTAAATTATGATTTGATTTCATACCAAAAATGATCTTGCCTATTCCTACTTCCTGCAATTAATTATCTTTGCCCGCTGATTTTAATAATGACAGAAAATGATTTCAGTTGACGGGCTTGCAGTTGAGTTTGGAGGTTCTACTTTATTTAAGGATATCAACTTTGTGGTGAATGAAAAGGACCGCATTGCACTAATGGGTAAAAATGGCGCCGGTAAATCAACCTTGTTGAAAATTATTGCCGGGGCACAAACACCAACAAGCGGCAAAATATCAGCTCCCAAAGATGCCGTAATTGCCTATTTGCCCCAGCACCTGATGGTTGACAGCGGCCGCAGCCTTTTTGACGAAGCATCGCAGGCATTTGCCACGGTACTGGACATGCAGGCCAAACTGGACGAGCTGAACCACGAGCTCACCGTACGCACCGACTACGAATCGGATGAATACAGCGCCATTATTGAGCAGGTGTCGGAACTAAGCGAGAAACTGTACAGCCAGGGCGAAATCAATTTCGATGCTGAAGTGGAAAAAATCCTGCTGGGGCTTGGTTTCGAACGGAAAGACTTTAACCGCCCAAGCAGCGATTTCAGCGGGGGCTGGCGCATGCGTATCGAGCTGGCCAAAATCCTGCTGAAAAATCCCGATCTTATTTTGCTTGATGAGCCGACCAACCACCTGGACATCGAATCGGTGCAATGGCTCGAAGATTTCCTGATCAACAACGCCAAAGCCGTTATCGTCATTTCACACGACCGCCGCTTTGTTGACAACATTACCACCCGCACCATTGAAGTGACTATGGGGCGGATTTACGATTATAAAGTCAACTATACCAAATATCTTGAACTGCGCAAGGAACGCCGCGAACAACAGCGGAAAGCTTACGATGAGCAACAAAAAATGATTGCCGACACCAAAGAGTTTATCGAGCGTTTTAAAGGGACCTATTCAAAAACATTACAGGTGCAATCGCGTGTGCGGATGCTGGAGAAACTTGAAATACTCGAAGTGGACGAAGTGGACACCTCGCATTTACGTCTGCGCTTCCCGCCTTCTCCCCGGTCGGGAAACTTCCCGGTCATTGCCGAAGATGTTTCAAAAAGCTATGACGGGCACCTGGTTTTCGATGGTGCATCGTTCTCGATCCAACGTGGTGAGAAAGTCGCTTTTGTCGGTAAAAATGGCGAAGGGAAATCAACCCTGGTAAAGGCCATCATGAACGAGATTGAGCATGGCGGGAAACTCTCGCTGGGACACAATACCATGATCGGTTATTTTGCCCAAAACGAAGCCTCGCTGCTGGACGAAAGCCTGACTGTTTTTCAAACCATCGATGATGTTGCCAAAGGCGACATTCGCACAAAAATCAAAGATATCCTCGGAGCTTTTATGTTTGGGGGCGACGATTGGGACAAGAAAGTCAGCGTACTTTCAGGAGGTGAACGAACCAGACTGGCAATGATCAAATTGCTGCTCGAACCGGTCAACCTGCTTATTCTTGATGAGCCGACCAACCACCTGGACATGCGGACGAAAGACATCCTGAAACAGGCATTGCTTGAATTCGACGGCACCTTGATCCTTGTTTCTCACGACCGTGACTTCCTTGACGGGCTGGTATCAAAAGTTTACGAATTCGGGAACAAACGCGTGAGAGAACATCTCGAAGGAATCACCGAATTCCTGAAACGTAAGAAGATGGAGCACCTGAACGAGCTGGAAATGAAGGTAAAAGTTTAATTCACCTTCGACCGGATTTGTTATCCCGGCATCAGCAAGTAACGTGGAACATGGCAATCACTTTTCCTTCCAGCAGGTTCCAGGCTTTTACTGCTACCGGGGTCGGGATCAGCTGCACAGTGCACTCCTTTTGGTTTAAAAATTCAATCGCCTCATCAGAAAGCTCAATATACCCGATTTGTCCTGTTCCAATGATCAATTCGTGGGCGCCTTCCTCGTAAATTTGCTTCATTTCGTCAAGCGAGATTTTATGCGAAGTTCCGTACTTCGCTTTCGACAGGTTCTTTTTACGCTTTTCAATTCCTCCGTTCAACCTGATCAGGACATCATATTCATAGCGTTTCCCCGCGATAGTAATGTTCCCGAATTGTGTTTTTTCAATAATTGGTTGCATAAACTATTCCTCCTTTGCTTGTTCCAACATCAGAATATACGAGATCAATCAGCCTAAGGTATCATCATTATCCTGTTAAATTGTTTTCAGAAACTCCACTCCTTCATTTTTCACTTTAAAAGGGCCGCTATCCGCCGATTTCCATGCGAATTGATCTTTTCTCTATTTTCACTGCCCTCCGTATCAACCATTCGTCACAAGTCATTCCGTATTTTTCGTTTTCATTGACCATAAAAACAGACCTAAACCATATTTTAAATCAATTCATCATACTTTATAAAACTTGCCTATTCTTTATACAGGTTTTGACATAACTGTTTAGTGACCACCTGCCTGGGATTCTATCTTTGGTAAAAAAATGAAGTACTTCATTTGACCTGATTGTAGCAGGAAAAAATTGTTAATTTAAAAATCAGAGCCATGAAAACAATTATTACTTGCCTGTTTTTACTGATTTTTTCAGCAGTCACAAACGGGCAAGACCTGACCAGTAACCTGATGGACGAAGTAAAAGTAACTCCACCAAGGTTTACACAAATTGAACAACTGATTCAGCAGGAAGTAGTCAGCGAAGATATTTACAGTTACCTTCTGAAGAATATTTCCGTCCCTGAAAGTACATCCAAATTTATAAGAGAAGGGGTTGAAGTGGTTCAGTTTGTTGTTACGCCTGAGGGCAATTTAACCGATTTTAATGTAATCAGCAGTGTCTCATACGACATTGACGACGAAGTAATCCGCGTTTTAAGAACAACCGACGGAGCCTGGAGACCAGGAACGAACGATGGCACTCCGGTAGCCATGGAACATGAAATATCATTGGCTTTTAAAGCTAGCTTTTCCGGAGAAGGTGTATCGAACCGGAATTTCAAGGAAATAGCCGAAGTCTATTTCAAAAAAGGAAGCAAAAAGTTGTTTGTTCAAAAGAAGGCAAAAAGGGCATTACATTGTTTCGACAACGGGGTACTGTACAGGCCAAACGACCAGAGCCTACTCTTGTTAAGAGGACTGTGCCGCTACGAACTTGACGATAAAGACGGTGCCATTAAGGATTGGGACAGAATGAAGATCCTGGGAAGCAATATTGATATTGGTATGCTTGCTGAAGATATTAAAAATTTGAAAGGATATCCGGAGTTGATCAGCATGATCAATAAATAGTAACAGAACAAATCATTTTGCATGCCTCACCTCTCAACTACCCCCTTAGTTGTAACGTGAGAACTATATGGCTGCAAACAGGCGGTGAGGGACTGACAAAAAACAGTCCCTCACTTTTTGCAATAAGTCTTCCAATGTTCCCAAAAAACTAATGCCTAAATCTTCTCGTATCCATCAACAAGTACCAGTTAATTTAAAAACTACTGCCATGCCAGTCGAAAAATTAAAAAACTATCTTGACCAGAACCAGGTCAGGTATGTAACAATCAAACATTCACGCGCATTTACCTCACAGGAAATTGCGGCATCGGCCCATATTGCCGGAAAAGAGCTTGCCAAAACAGTCATGATCAGTATTAACGGGAAAATGGCAATGGCTGTCCTGCCGGCATCCTTCCAGGTCGATTTTGATGCTCTAAAAGAAGTACTGGGCACAAAAAATGTAAGCCTGGCAACCGAAACTGATTTTGAAAACCTGTTCCCTGGTTGCGAAATTGGCGCCATGCCTCCTTTTGGCAACCTGTACAACATGGAGGTTTATGCAGCCGAAGCACTGAACGAAAATGAAGAAATTGCATTCAATGCCGGTTCGCACACCGAATTGATCCGGTTAAAATATGCGGACTACAAACAATTGGTTCAACCCCGAATCCTGAAGTTTTCCTGGAAAACAATCGGTTTCCCAAATGACCCAAAAGAAAAATGGGAAGAAGAATAACTGTTTTATGAAATTTGATGACTTAGTAACGTGCCGAAAAAGGCGATGATTTGCAAAACGTTGTTCTACCGATAAAACCTGTCAGGACCTGCGGACACTGACAGGTTGCTGCTTCGACTCAGCGACGACCTTTAAAACCCCGTCATTCCGGCGAAAATCGGAATCTATCAGCGATTTCCGAATAACTCGGGACGACTCCGAAGGTGTCAAATATCAATAACCCCGGGTGAAGTGAAACGCAACCCGGGGGAGGCAAACGTACGTGGGAATAAGGCGCAGCCACCCAACCTTTTGAGATGGAAAACAACTTCATGCCTACCCTGCGATTCGCCTGACGGCGAAACAGGACTTGGATCGATGAATTGCTTTCGGTCTGTCAATCTGTTTCAAACAGCGCCCTAATGCGCTAAGCGGATTACCCGCTAAGCGCTTAACGAAAACCGTTGATTAATAACACCAACCGATCACATACCTTGACCAAGATTGTGCAAGCCTTTTGAACGGGCAATCTCACAGGCCTGTCTGAATTCGTCGCGGGTGACCGGCCTGTTTAACACCGATCCGGGTTCAATATTCCCGCATGGCCTGTATTGCGACATGATATTTACAAAGGTGTTTTCCGATATTTCGTTTGCAATAAATTCCATGATTTCCTCAGTTCCCGCCAGATTCTCCGGCATAACCAAATGCCTGACCAGCAACCCACGGCAGGCAATTCCCCGGCTGTCAACTTTCAGATCACCTACCTGTCGGTGCATTTCTGCAATCGCCGTTTTGGCTGTTTCAAAATAATCGGGGGCATTGCAGGTTTCTGCTGCAACCCGGGAATCCGAAAACTTAAAATCGGGCATGTAAATGTCGACAATCCCCTCCAGCAATTTGATTGATTCAACCGTCTCGTATCCGCCCGAATTATACACAATCGGAATCGTCAACCCATGGTTGCAGGCAATTTGCAAGGCAGCCACAATTTGCGGGATGACGTGGGTCGGTGTGACCAGATTAATGTTGTGGCACCCTTTTGCCTGAAGTATTAGCATGATTTCGGCCAGCTGCGCATCGCTGACTTCCTCTCCCCGCCCCAAATGACTGATGTCGTAATTCTGGCAGAAACAACACAGCAAATTGCAGTTTGTGAAGAAAATGGTTCCCGAACCGCCCCGCCCCACCAGGCAATCTTCCTCGCCATAGTGCGGCCCGAAACTGGAAACCATAGCCAGCTTCCCTGTCCGGCACACCCCCTTTTTATTGTCAAGCCGGTTTACCTGACAATTCCGGGGACAGAGATCGCACCGTTTCAGTTTATCGAACAACAGCTGTTTCACCTGTTCCAGCTTACCCGACTTTTCCGCTTCAATATATCCCGGCATTTTTTTCTTCGTAAACGTAAAAGCATGTACGGAACATGAAACACGAAGTTAAAGCGAAGGACTGATTTTCATTTTTATGGATTAAACTCTTACAAGTGTCAAATCAATTGTATAATGACGGTTTAGACTCCTTCGTCTCCCGAAGCTATCGGGATCCTCGGAGTGACGTCATCGCGAGGAGGAGGTACGACAACGAAGCGATCTCTACATAAAAGTTCAAACTTGACTTAACACTAGATTTGGAGCGGAAATTACGAGTTTGCCCGAACACGCACATTAATTGCAGGCACTGATCACTATTATGAAAAAACTAAAGCTCAGAGGGAAGGAATTAAAGCGGATTGGTTACCAAACCGGCCAGGCCATATCGCTGGCCTTGAACCTGGTGCATAAGCATTTCCGGAGGTCAGAAAAAGCGGAGGTGCTCGAGCTGCTGGAAAAAATCAACCTTCACCCCGAACAGTATTTTGATGAACCTGTTTTGGGCGAACTGGCCAAACTGCTGGCACAAAAACCGGAGCCGGTAAAGAAAACAAAGATCAGGCTAAGCACATCTTCTCTTGATTTTAAAATTTACGGAGCCGAATGCATCGACCAGGAAACCATCCACCAGATGGAAACCGCCATGAAACTACCTATTTCGGTGAAAGGCGCGTTAATGCCCGATGCACACGTGGGCTACGGACTGCCCATTGGCGGTGTTGTGGCGGCGTACAATGCCGTCATTCCCTATGGGGTTGGAATGGATATCGGTTGTCGCATGTGCCTTTCGGTGTACCCTTTCCCTCCCGGCATCATCATCAGCGAAAGCGGCCGCCTCAGGAATATCCTGCTGAACGAAACCCGTTTTGGCCTTGCCGAATTCAACGATCTGGAAGATTACGAAATCGTTGAGCGAAAAGAGTTCCGGGAAATCAAGTTCCTGAAATCATTACAAAAACGGTTTGCCGAGCAGCTGGGAACCTCCGGCCACGGCAATCATTTTGTTGATATTGGCGTGGTGGAAATACAGGAATACTCCGACCTGGTAAAACTTCAGCCGGGCGAATATTTTGCCGTTTTAAGCCATTCCGGTTCGCGGAACTTTGGCTCCGAAGTGTGCAAACATTACACCAACATTGCCCGCCAAAAGCTGGAACTTACAGGAGAAGCTGCCCGCCTGGCCTGGCTCGACCTGGACTCGGAAGAAGGACAGGAATACTGGGCTGCCATGCAGCTGGCCGGCGACTATTCGCATACCAACCACCGGATTATCCACAAGCGGCTGGCCAAAGCCCTTGGCGGAAAACCGCTGACCATCATCGAAAACCACCACAACTTTGCCTGGAAAGAAAAACTGGCTGAAGGCGAAGAACTGATCATCCACCGGAAGGGCGCCACACCAACCCGGGTTGGCGATGTTGGGATTATACCGGGAACGATGGCCTCTCCCGCGTATATTGTGGCCGGCAGAGGAAACGAAGAATCGTTGCAATCGGCTGCGCACGGGGCAGGCCGGCTGATCTCGCGCCGGCAGGCCAAACGCACTTTAAGCGAAAGCCAGTTGTGGAAGTACCTGCAACAGCAGGGGGTCGAGCTTATTGGCGGAGGCATCGACGAATCCCCGTTTGCCTATAAGGACATTCGCGAGGTGATGAACTCGCAGAAAGACCTGGTAGATATCCTGGGCGTGTTCCACCCAAAAATTGTCCGGATGGAATAGACCACGGGTGACGCGATTTCCGAATCGCGTTTTTTTGTTTGAAAACGATCGGGATCCGGTATGATTTAAACTTGCTAAGCCTAGGTGAAAAAAATCCGCTAA
>JBNKTK010000071.1:0-19339 GCA_050298035.1 Mangrovibacterium sp.
GGAGGAGAGGAAATCGCCTTTGCCATCACGCCATTCCGTGCCGGTGCACAGTCCGGGATTGTCGGGCAGGATGCCCAGTTGTTTCAAGGCTTCTTTCATGCCGAATTGATCGCTTGTTTCCATGATGATTTTATTTTGTGAACAGATTCGAGGCTCGTACAGCCCGCTATCTCAGGAAATTCATCGATGAACGAACCTCTATTCAATTTATCACTTTTATTTATGAAACTCAAATCAGGGAAAAGAACTTAAACTGCATAAGGAAACAGGTGGTGAATTTCATTCCGGCTGGAAGGCTGCAGGTGTTGGTGCCATATCTTTACTTGTTATTGCTGTTTTTATTGCATCTGTTGCATTTATTGCAGGCGATTTTTCCTTCTCTGATGATTTTGATGCAGAAACCTACGATAAGGGAATCGCGAAATTTGCAGCAAATGAAAAACGAGCAGTTGCAGTTTTTGATGTCATTGAGACGGCTGATTCCAAATATTTGTTGAAAGAATTCAGTAAAGGACAAGTTATTTGGACGGAAAACCGGGAAATAATAGCGCGGTTGAGCCTTATTGAAAATTTACCCAAAGTTCTGATCAATCAAAATGAACGGTTGGCAAAATATTGTGACCTAAGGATGAAGCATAATGAGTTGCTTATCAAAGCTATTTCAGAAGATACTGATCAGTATACACCGGAAATTGAGCGTATAGGTGAGCAGATTAATGACGTCTTGGAACAATTGGAATAGAAAAGCATCGCCGGATAAACAGACAGCTATTCCCCATTGCCCAGTTCAATCAGTTTATCCGCAATCTCGTCGAGGTTGAGGAGATGATCGGGCTGGGCAATTTGCTGGGCAAAACGCGGCATGATTGGGGCAATCGCTTGTTCCGGGTCCTGGATAATGGTTTTCCCGCCAAAGCTTTTGATGATTCTTAACCCATTGGCCCCATCGGAGTTTGCCCCGGTGAGCACAACTCCGGCCAGGCTGTTTCGATAGGCCCAGGCTGCCGACTCAAACAAAACATCGATAGACGGACGTGAGTGGTTCTGTTTTTCATCGGTTGACAGCGAAAATGTAAAGTTATCTTCAATCAGCAAGTGGTAGTTGGGCGGTGCAAAATACACGTATCCGGGCCTGATTGGTTCGTTTCCTTCGGCTTCTTTCACAATCAGGTTACAGGCATCATTCAGATAACCAATAAAAGCATCGTTATTGTGGTCGCCAATGTGTAACACGATGATGATCGGGATCGGGAAGTTGCCCTCAAACTGTGGCAGGATTGTTTTTAAAGCTTCCAGTCCGCCAAATGATGTGCCAATAACGATCGCTTTACACATCAATTAGTTTCTTTTTGAAGATTCTTTGCCTTTCATCCACTGCCTCAAATTTATGTTCGATATTGGAGAATTTGATACTTTCCTTACTTCCAAGGCACAGGATCCCAGCAGGTACCAGGCTGTTATTGAACAGTGTCAGTACTTTATCCTGTAATTCTTTTTCGAAGTAAATGAGCACATTGCGGCACAGGATGAGATTCACCTCGGCAAACACGCTGTCGGTAACCAGGTTGTGGTCGGCAAATACAATCCGGTTCGACAGTTCTTTGTTGAACATGACCGACCCGTACATGGATTTATAATAATCCGAAAGCTTGTTTTTCCCTCCTGCCAACTCGTAATTCCGCTCGTATTGTTCCATGTCGGCTTTTTGATAAACGCCTTCTTTTGCAATTTCGAGCACCTTGCGATTGAAATCGGTAGCATAAACCTGGCATCGGTCAAGCAGGCCTTCTTCCTGTAATAAGATGGCCAGCGAGTAAACTTCTTCGCCGGTAGAACAGCCGGCATGCCAGATTTTGAAATAGGTGTAGGTTCTCAACTTGGGCACGATATTTTCGCGGAACGAACGGTAAAAATCCGGGTCGCGGAACATTTCGGTGACATTAATGGAAAGGTCATCCAGAAAATCCCTGAAAAATTCGGGGTCCCTCAATACCTTGTCAAGCAGTTCGGTAACGGTTTTCAGGTTGCTTAAAGCCACCCTGTTTAATACCCTGCGGCGAATATGGGCTTTGCTGTAGTTCCTGAAATCATAGCCATACTTCATGTAGATGGCTTCCAGCAGCAGATGCAGCTCAATATTCAATAACCCGACATTCGAATCATTGTAACAGGTATTCATGTTCGCTCTTGTTCTTTTTTATTATTCGCCTGGCGACTTCCTGTAATATTGTCGCAAGATC
The DNA here is from genome assembly GCA_050298035.1 of Mangrovibacterium sp. Lineage (GTDB taxonomy): Bacteria > Bacteroidota > Bacteroidia > Bacteroidales > Prolixibacteraceae > Gaoshiqia. Next base: position 2,241 of record JBNKTK010000071.1, read on the forward strand.
TTTTTCTGAAAAAGGTTTGCTCATAAAATTGTCCATGCCCGCCATGATGCAATCTTTTTTGTCTTCAACCAGCGAGTTTGCGGTCATTGCAGTAATGTAGACCGGATTCTTCTCCATATTTTCTTTTTCGAACCCGCGGATCATCCGTGTTGCCTGTAAACCATCAACTTCGGGCATTTGCATGTCCATCAGTATCAAATCGTAGGGTGCATTTTTGTGCATATCGAAGGCTTCTTGTCCATTACAGGCTATATCGCATTTAAAGCCTAATTGTTTCAAATTGAGTGTAGAAACTTTCTGGTTGATCAGGTTGTCTTCTGCCAATAAAATCCGCATGTCCTTTGGAAGATGGTAATGGTCATCGTTTTCATCTTCAGTTGGTTTTGTGGCTTCTTTTAACGGGAGCCTGAACCAGAACTCCGAACCTTTTCCCAGTTCACTTTTAACATTAATCTCGCCATGCATCAGGCTTACCAGGTTGCGCGAGATTGCCAGGCCAAGCCCGGTACCTCCGTATCGGCGTGTAATAGACGATTCGGTTTGATAGAATTCTTTAAACAGTAGCGATTTGCCCTCTTCCGATATTCCGATGCCGGTATCGATAACCCGGAACATTACCCGATGAATTTGATCGTGCTTGTCTACCAGTTCAACAATTACTTCTACTTTCCCTTTATGGGTAAATTTGATGGCATTGTTTATCAGGTTTAGCAAAATCTGGTTAATTCGTAAAGGGTCACCGCAAAGAACCGGGGGAATGTCATCCGAAATTGAATAGCGGAATTCGATTCCCTTTTCTTCGGCCCGGAACTTCATTAGCTGGAAAATATCTTCAATCAGTTCTTTTAATTCGAAATTGATGGATTCAAACTGTACTTGTCCGGATTCAATTTTAGAGAAATCAAGTATATCGTTGATGATCATCATCAGGTTTTCGCCCGAGTTGGTAATAATGTTCACCAATTCCTGCTGTTCAGGGTCTAAAACTGACTTTTTTAGCAATTTGGAGATGCCAATTACCCCATTCAGCGGCGTACGTATTTCGTGCGACATATTGGCCAGGAACATCGACTTGGTACGGGTGGCTTCTTCGGCCTTGTCCTTGGCAACTTTCAGGTTCAGGTTTGCTTCTTCCATTTCAGCCAAAAGGTGGTCAAGCTTGACTCGTTGGAGGTATAGGTCGAGAAAAACCCGTACTTTTCCTCTCAGAATATCCGGGATAACCGGTTTGGGGATAAAATCGACAGCCCCGGTTTCAATCCCTTTGATGATATGAAGGTCGCTCTGGTGAATGGCCGAAACAAAGATGACCGGCAGGTATTTTGTTTTTTTACGTTGCCGCATCATTTCCAGCGTTTCGTAGCCGTTCATGCCGGGCATCTGAACATCCAGGATCACGAGGGCAAACTCTTCCTTCATGCTTATTTTTAGCGCTTCCTCTCCTGAATAGGCCCTGATTATTTCGATATCAAAATCTTCGAGTATGGCTTCCAGGCTAATCAGGTTCTCTATCAAATCGTCAACGATGAGTATCTTGGGTCTCATAAACTTGTTCTTCAATTTAATTACTACTCTGTTTTATGCACGTTAATTTTTGTAGAGCCAGATTTTTAGCATTGACATGAGTTTTTCCTCATTCAATGGTTTGGATAAATAATCGTTGGCACCATTTTTTAGCGCATTTTCGTGATCTTCTTTCATGGCCTTCGCGGTCAGGCAGATGATGGGAATATCTTTTATATCCGGCGTGTTCCGGATAATTCGCATGGCTTCATACCCATCCATGACCGGCATCATCACATCCATCAGTACCAGGTCGACGTTTTTGTTTTCTTTTAGCATGTCAATGGCCACTTGTCCGTTGTCGGCTTCAATTACCTCAATGTCGCGTTCTTCGAGTATTTGTCCCAACGCGAATACGTTGCGGATATCATCGTCAACGACCAGGATTTTTTTCCCTTTAAACAATGATTCGTCACTGGCAATGGCCGGTTTGGCTTTAGCTTCGGGTATTCTCTTCGAAACCTGGTGCAGGAACAGGGTCACTTCATCCATCAGTCTTTCGTCAGATTTTATGCCTTTCAGGATGATGGTATCGGTATAATGATTTAATTCTTTGATTTCTTCGGATGACATTTCTTTCCCGGTGTACACAAATACTTTCGGGATAGCAATGCTGTTTGATTTTAGTTTTTCAAGTAGTTCTTTACCCGAGTAATCCGGTAACCCCAAATCGAGGATGACACAATCAAAACTTTCTTTGCTCAGAACCTGAAAGGCTTCTTCGGCTATCTGTGCTTCGCTGATTTCAAGGTTCAGGTCGTTGAGCATGGTTTTTATCACACTACGTGTTATGATGTTGTCCTCTACAATCAACATTTTTCTCAATGGTTTTGAAAAGTGGCTTTCCAGCGATTTTAGGGCATCGGCGAACTCCATTGTCTCCAGGGTCTTTAACTCGGCCTGCTCCTCTGTCCCGTCATAATCAATTGGAGTGATCACATGAACAGGTAACTTGCTTGTTAAATGATGACTTTTTAGTTTCTGGTAATCCTGGTTATTCTTATAGGCATATTCCACGGCCAGCATAATGGCTTTAGGCGGGAATTTTTCTGCCAGGATGATGCCTTCGGCAATATTGGGGGCCACAATTACCTGGAAATCTTTTGACCTGGCTTGCTGCAGGAATTTTCCGGCCTGCTGTTTCGACGGGTGGATGACAAGCACTGTGCGTCCGTTGAGTTCTGCATTTCGGTCATCATCGATGAAAGGGCTTAGAAGTGGCTCTTCTTTGATCGTTTCAGTTGGTGAAACAGCAGGTTTAATATTTTCGATAGCAACCGGTTCTTTGGCTGGTGTTTCTGCGTTGTTGATTATTCCTTGTTCAGAAGGAAGATAAACGAAGAAAGAAGAGCCTTTGCCTACTTTACTTTCCAACTGGATTTCGCCGCCTAGCATCCGGATCAGTTCGCGTGAGATGGACAGCCCGAGACCGGTACCTCCGAATTTTCGTGAGATGCTGCCATCTGCCTGTTGGAAGGCTTCGAAAATCGATTCAAGTTTTTCAGGTGGAATGCCAACCCCGGTGTCCGATATCCGGATACAACACGTATTGGCAGCCGACAATTTCTTCGATCTGAACACGGTTTGGGCAGGCGTTGTCATAAAGTCAACCGAAACGCTTCCAGTGCTTGTAAACTTAAAGGCATTGGACAGCAGGTTTTTCAGTATTTGCATTAACCGTTGCCGGTCAGTCGTCAGTTGTTTTGGGAAAGCTTGATCCATCCGGACCACGAACGACAGTTTTTTATCGTCTGCGGTGGCATTAAAATTCATTAAGACCTCTTCTTGCAGATCGTTGGTGTCAACCGGATCGAAAATCAAAGTCATTTTGCCTGCTTCGATTTTCGAGAGGTCAAGTACTTCGTTGATCAGGTGTAGCAAGTCGGTCCCGCTTTTATGGATGATCTTTGCCGACTGGATTTGATCTTCGGTCAGGTTACCTTTTTTATTACCGGCAAGCAAGTTCGATAAAATCAGCAAACTATTCAGTGGTGTCCGAAGTTCGTGCGACATGTTTGCCAAAAACTCCGATTTGTACTGACTGGCCTGTTGCAGCTCCCGGGCTTTAATTTCCAGTTTGTCCTGGGCTTCCAGCAACTCTTTGTTTTTAGTGATTATATCTTCTTTCTGAATTTCAAGTTGGCGGGTACGTTCTTCAAGTTCTTCGTTTGCCACGCGTAGTTCTTCTTGCTGTACCTGCAATCTTTTCTCGTTTTCTGTAAGAATTTTGGTATGCTCGGTCAACTCTTCATTTGCTACACGTAGTTCTTCCTGCTGCACCTGCAGCTCGCTTGCCTGATCCTGTGTTTTTTGAAGTAGTTCCCGTGTCTTTATGCGGCTGTCTGATGAGTTTAGTTTTATTGCTGTTATTTCACTGGCCTGTTTCAGAAATTCAAGTTCAATTTCTGAATAGTCGGTTAATGATGACAATTCCAGTACACCGATCAACGATTCGTTGAAAAGCAGAGGGACAACAGCAATTTGCTTTGGTTTGTATTCCCCTGAAGAAGAGTAGGTGATATACGATTCATCCGGTATGTCAGTTAAAACCTGCATCTTTTTTGATACAGCTACCTGTCCTACAATCCCGTCACCCAAGTTGATGAATGTTCTTTGTTTTTTCTGGTCAAAACCTGAAGAATTTAACAATTCGAGGTGATTGTGATTGGGATCGAAAATATGGATACTTCCGAGTTGTGAATGCAAAAAATCCAGTAAAAAGGAAATAGATCGGGCAGCTATTTCACCAAGCGATTGGTTACTGTCGAGATTTGCATTGATAACGTTCAATCCTGACTTATACCACGAATCCTGTTGAGCCTTGTCATGCGATTCTTTCAATTTTTCTACCATTTTATTCAAGGCAATGCTCATCTCATCTTCTTCAGATTTCGGAGTAATTTGGCTGGTATAATCGCCATCAGCTACTTTTTTCGTGTACTCAATCACTTCCTTAAGTGCACTCTGGAGGCGGCGGAAGGAATTGGCAAGTTCCCCGATTTCGTTGGTCGATTCAATGGATAGTTTCGTGTTGAGGTTTCCCTTGGCGATGATTTTGAATTTTTCAACCATCTCATGGACTGGTTCGGAGATGGATTTTGAAATCAGCATGGATATTGATGCGACCGTGATAATCAGTAAAATAACGATTAAAAAAATACCAACGAACAGCAGCTCATTGGCAAAAGTGTTCAAGGCAGATATGGCCGAAGCAAAATCGTCATAAAAACCTCTCATCTGAATGAGGTCATTATTTATTTCCTGATCAATATTCGCCAACGAAGGGTCAGCTTTGTGGGCGATTATTTTGTTTTTTATAACTTCTCCCAATTCATAGCCTTTCATGGCAACCTGTTGGGCTTCGGTCAGCTTTGCCGGTTTGAGTATCAGCATGAACTTTATCCGGTTGGCCATTAATGCTGCGTTTGCCCTATCGTTGTAATAGCCCAGTTTATAATGTTCAAAAAGGATATCAATAAATTCTTCTTCCGGAAGCTGTGACAGCTGGTCGATAATGCCAAATGTCCGTGCCATTTGGTTCGCCGATTCTATGTTGGTTATTGCTTTGTCAAGCCAACTGTCATCTTGCGTAATTTCATACCGGTAATAATCTTCAATGCCTTCCTGAAAGGTTGTATTGTGTACTCGCTCGGCATTGATTGTCAGGTTGAGTGTTTTCCCTGTGTTATAAAAATAGTTGGACACAAATCCCAGAATGACTAAACTGAGAAACGAAAAAAAACTTAAAACCCGAAGCTTGTTCCGGATTTTAAGATTACTAAAATTCAGCATAAAGTACCAGTTAATTTTTCCTTCTTAAAAATAGAAAATGTTTTTAAAGTCGGTAAAATAATGGCCTTTTAATTTTCTTTTGGAAGAGTTTTTTGCAATGTGTCTAAATTAATGCGAAGAGGTTTTACATAAGTCCATCTGGTATACTTACAGGCGACGATATCAAACGAGCAGGAATACCTCCGGCTTTGAAATATTTTTGGCGGAATAACAGTAGCGAGAACAATGTTTTTGTTCTGCTAGCTAAGCTTGTTTTTATAATCGTCGTAGCCAAATTGGCGGATGAGCCGGAATTCGCCGTTTGACTTGATCATCCCGATTGACGGGTGCTGCACACCGTTGAAGAACGTGGTTTTTACCATCGTGTAATGGATCATATCTTCCAAAATCAGGTTGTCGCCAATTTGCAATTCTTCATCAAACGACCAGTAACCGTAGTAGTCGCCGCTTAGGCAAGTGTTTCCGCCCATCCGGTAGGTTGGTTTTCCGCTCACCGGGCCGAATTCCGAATTGCGGATGCGTGGCTGGTAGGGCATTTCGAGGCAGTCGGGCATATGGGCAGCAAACGACACGTTGAGCATGGCCGTTTTGATGCCTTTGTTTTCAACCAAATCCAGTACTGTTGCTTTCAGGAACCCGGTTTCCCAGGCAAAAGCACTGCCCGGTTCCATAATGATGTGCAGGTTGGGGTAGCGCGCTTTTAATCCTTTCAACAGCGAAATGAGGTGCTCCGTGTCGTAACCTTTGCGGGTCATCAGGTGGCCGCCGCCCATGTTGAGCCATTTTACCTGTTTCAGGTAGGTGCCAAATTTTTCTTCCACCGCTGCCAGCGTTTTTTCCAGGTCGGTTGAATACGACTCGCAAAGCGTGTGGAAGTGTAGCCCGTCAATGCCTTCAGGTAATTTGCCCCCCAGTTGTTCGGCAATTACGCCCAGACGCGAACCCGGCGCACATGGATTGTATAGCTCGGTTTCAACTTCCGAGAATTCCGGGTTGATGCGAAGAGCTACCGAAACCTTTTTCCCCGATTGACGGATCATGGGGTAATAACGTTCATACTGGCTTAGTGAGTTGAAGGTAATGTGGCTTGACAGCTGAATAATTTCAGGGAAAGTCTCCGGTTCATAAACAGGGGCGTAGGTGTGGGCAGGGCTTTTCATTTCCTCTGCACACAATTTTGCCTCGTGCAGCGAGCTGGCAGTAGCGCCGGTCACGTATTCACGCACAATGGGGAAAGCGCTCCACATGGCGAAACCTTTAAATGCCAGGATGATTTCAACACCCGAACGTTCGGCTACCGACTTAATCAATTCGAGATTCTTACGCAGCAGGTTTTCTTCCAATACAAAACAGGGAGAAGGGATTTCCGGATATTCAACACGCATGATGCCCAATGTTTATGTGAAAAAATGACACAATCTGTAAAATAAAACAGCTGAAAGCTTTCGTGTAAACACTAAAAACTTTCAGCCGCTAAAAGTATGAATTTTTTACAGGATGTTTTTCAGTTCCGCTTCAAGTTCTTTCCTTAAATCATTACTGATCGGGTACAGGGGCAGACGCAATGTGCTTGTCGATTTGCCCATGATTTCCATTAAAGCTTTGATCCCTCCCGGGTTGCCCTCGCGGAACAGCAGCTTGAACATGTCGATCAGTTGCAGGTGAAGCTCACGGGCTTCAGCAAATTTTCCGTCGTTGGCAAAATGCACCAGCTGGCTGAGTTTGCCGGGCAGTGCATTCGCGATTACCGATATTACGCCAATTCCCCCAACCGCAATAACCGGCAGGGCCAGTACATCGTCGCCTGAAATAACTTCGAACTGGGCCGGTTTGTATTTTACCATTCTGGCCACCTGCGACGATTCGCCTGATGCTTCTTTGATGCCAATCACGTTCGGGCAGGCTTTGGCTACGGCAATTGAGGTAGCTGCCTCCATGTTTACACCAGTGCGCGACGGCACATTGTACAATACTACCGGTACCGGGCAGGCATTGGCGACCAGTTTATAATGTTCGATCAATCCTTGTTGCGACGGGCGGTTGTAATATGGGGTCACCGACAGGATCCCGTCTATTCCGTCGAAATCGGTTTCTTCAATGTTTTTAATGATTTTGTACGGATCGTTGCCACCCATACCCAGCATAACAGGAACCCGTTTGTTTACCTTCGACTTGATACATTTTACTACTTCTTTTTGCTCGTTGGCAGTAAGAGTAGGGGTTTCGGCAGTTGTTCCAAGTGCCACTAAATAATCCATGCCTCCTGAAATCTGGTCTTCAACCAGGTTCTCCAGTGCATTAAAATCAATCGAATAATCTTCTTTAAACGGGGTAACAAGTGCAACCCCTGCGCCTTTAAAAAGGTGTGCCATGCTTTATTTGTTTATTTTATTTCATTCAAATAATATATCAGTTGCTCTACCAGGTAACCGGGTTCCCTGCGCTTGCTGACATCGATGCTCAGGTCGAAAAAATCAGGTTCGGCTTCTGCCCAGCCAACTTTAAACGAAGCCCGGGACAATGCCCTGATTACCTGTGCCTGAACGGATGATGACATGCTAATGTCGAGCAATAAATCAAAATTGGTATTCAAAAAATCAGTTACTGTCGGGCTCTTTGGCATCCCCGAGAAACCAAAATCTTTTTTCCCGATACAGTTGGCCAAATTATCTGCTGAACCGGCAATAAAACAAAGATCAGTACATCTTATCTGTTTGTGTATTAAGACCTTTTTTAAGGTTTCAAATACAGCCCGATCTTCACAATTATATATTATCCCGGCAGTCTTCGCTGTTTCAAGGTTGATGAATTTCTTTGTGCGTTTTATCGCTTTTACCTTCCTGTTTAGCTGCCAATAGACCAGTTGATTTTTTAATCCCATATGACGCGGCAAAAATAAGAATTTGTTTGTGAATAAGCCTGAATATCTGAAAAAGTAATCCTGAAATTCTTTCCTTAATTAAGATTTGTAATTAAAAAGTAAGAAAAACATGATTATTGTTAGTTGTTTCTTTCTGATTGCTTTTATTCGATCATTTTTAGGAATTCTTCCTCGGATATTATCGGAATACCCAGTTTTTCAACCTTTTCGAGTTTTGAGGGACCAATGTTGCTCCCACCAAGCAGGTAGGAGGTTTTTTTAGAAATTGATCCGACATTCTTCCCGCCGTTCTTTTCAATCATATCTTTTAGTTCGTCCCTGGAGTACTTTTCAAAGGTTCCGGAAATAACGATGTTCAAGCCTTCCAGCTTGCTGCTCCTTTCGGTTAGAACGGATTGGTCGAGTTCAAATTGCAGACCTTTCGTTTTTAGGCGGCTGATAATTTCGAGGTTTCGTTCATCCTTGAAGTAAGCTAAAACGCTTTCTGCAATTTTTCCGCCAATCTCATCAATATCGGTCAGTGTTTCAAGTGACGCCGCTTGAATCTGATCAATGCTGATCAGCTTTTGGGCCAGTTTTTTGGCAACTGTTTCGCCAACAAAGCGAATTCCCAAAGCAAATAAAACCCGTTCGAAAGGCACATTTTTCGAATCTTCGAGGCTTTTCAGTATGCGCTCGGCAGATTTTTCACCCATGCGCTCCAGCGGGATGAGCTGATCAGAAGTAAGGTCATATAAATCAGCGCTGTTGTGGATCAGCCCTTCATTGTAAAGTAGTTCAATGGTTTCTTGACCAAGTCCGTCAATATTCATGGCTTTCCGGCTGATGAAATGCTCAATCTTCCCCTTGATTTGTGGCGAACATCCGGTTTCGTTGGGGCAGTAGTGGGCTGCTTCGCCTTCGCGGCGGATCAACGTTGTTCCGCACTCAGGGCAATTGGCTGCAAATACAACTTTTTGTGCCATCGGATGACGAAGTGAATCATTTACATCCACAATCTTCGGAATAATCTCGCCGCCTTTTTCCACAAAAACCACATCGTTGATGTGCAGGTCAAGTTTGTTGATAATGTCGGCATTGTGCAGTGATGCCCGCTTGACAATTGTCCCGGCAAGCAAAACCGGGGTGAGGTTGGCAACCGGCGTAACAGCCCCGGTGCGCCCCACCTGGAAGCTGACCGATTCGAGTGTGGTGCTTACCTGTTCGGCCTTGAACTTATAGGCAACTGCCCAGCGAGGCGACTTGGCCGTGAAGCCCAGGTTGTTTTGCAAACGGCGCGAATTAACTTTGATAACAATGCCGTCGGTAGCGACAGGAAGGTTAAACCGTTCGCTGTCCCAGTATTTTATAAAATGAAGCACGTCCTGGATGTCGGCACATTTTCTGATGTGCTCCGAAATCTTGAAACCCCATCTTTTGGCATGTTCCAGGCTTTCGAAGTGGCCGTCGTCAGGCAGGTTTTCACCAAGCAAATAATAGAAATAGGCATCCAGTTTTCGTTTGGCAACTTCGGCCGAATTCTGCATTTTCAGTGTGCCGGAGGCCGCATTTCGAGGGTTGGCAAAAGGCACCTCGCCAATATCTTCGCGGGCTTGGTTTAGTTCGTTGAACACGGCAAACGGTAACAGCACTTCTCCTCGTATCTCAAACTTTTCCGGGTAATCCGAGCCTTTTAGTCTGAGCGGGATGCTGCGAATGGTTTTGGCATTGGCTGTCACATCGTCGCCTTTTTCCCCGTCGCCCCGGGTAACTGCCCGTACCAGTGAGCCGTTTTCGTAGGTCAGGCTGATGGAAGTCCCGTCAAATTTCAATTCACAGACAAATTCGTAAGGCTCGTCAATCAGCTTTTTAATTCGCTGGTCAAAATCCAGTAATTCCTGCTCCGAGTAACTGTTCGACAACGAAAGCATTGGGTACTGGTGTTTCACCTGTACAAATTCCTGGTTGATATCGCTACCCACCCGCTGAGTCGGCGAATTGGAGTCGGTAAATTCCGGAAAATCTGCTTCCAGCTTTTCCAGTTCTTTCAGTTTCATGTCAAATTCAAAGTCGCTGATTGTCGGATGAGAAAGGACATAGTATTGATAATTATGCTCTTCCAGTTCTTTGCGTAGTTCCTCAATATGTTGTTTTGCCTGTTGCTTGTCCATTGCGTGATAAATTTGCACTAAAATACGAAAACACTTCAGAAAGAAAATTGGTTTCTTTGTACAAACAGAGTAAATAATGTGTCAAAATTGAATGACTATGAAACGAATCATTTCCACGCCAAATGCGCCTGCCGCAATTGGCCCCTATAATCAGGCAGTTGAAGTAAACGGTACTTTGTATATCTCAGGGCAGGTGCCGATTGATCCGGCAACCGCTAAAGTTGTTGACGGTGGTATTACTGAACAAACAACGCAGGTCATGAAAAATATTGGGGCAATTCTTGAAGCTGCCGGTTACAGTTATTCCGATGTGGTAAAGTCGACCTGTTTACTGAGCGATATGGCAAACTTTAAAGCCATGAACGAAGTGTATGGAAGTTATTATCCGGCTAATCCGCCAGCCCGTGCTGCTTTTGCGGTAAAAGAATTGCCGTTGGGGGTTTTGATTGAGATCGAAACCATCGCGGTTAAATAATTTTTGTTTTGGGTATAATGTGGGCAGTGTGATTGGCATTGCCCTTTTTTATTTTATGACACAGCAAATTTTATCTGAACAGGTAATCCACATTTCATTCTCACAAAGGATTAATGTACTTTTGGTTTATTAACTGAAGGAGTATTTTTCCGCAAGTACAACGATTATTCAATTTGGCAACTATGTTTGGTGCATTTCACATTTCCTATAAATCGATCCGGTGGCTGGTGCACTTTTTGTTCTGGACTGGGCTGGTTATTTTCGGTACTTTTATTCTAAGCTATAACCAAAACTATCCGTTCAGGTTTTACCTGTATAATTTCTTGATAAAGCTGCCAATTCATTTAGGTTATACCTATTTCATTGTTTATTATATCGTCCCAATTTCTTTAAAAGAAAAGCGTTATCTGTCGTTTTTCCTGCTTCTGACGGCCTCTTCGTTTGTTTTTTCTTTGGTGAGGTTGGTCGTGAATAAATTTTTGTTTTATGAAATTTTTATCCCGGGGTTTCTTCATCCCGCCGAATGGTTTGGTGTTGAATTAGTGCTGTACAGTTCCATCTGGCTTTTTACACCAACATTGCTGTTTGCAGCTGTCAAATTTTTTAAAGGGTGGATGCAAAGTCAGAAGGAGAAGGGTGAAATTGAAAAGCGCCAGTTAGAATCGGAATTACAATTTCTTAAAACCCAACTGAACCCGCATTTCCTGTTCAATACGTTGAATAATTTGTATGTGCTTGCACTGACCAAAAATGAGAAAACACCGGAGATCATTTCAAAAATGAGTGATCTCTTCCATTATATTCTGTATGAATGTAACGCCGTGAAAGTTCCCCTGTCGAAAGAAATCAAACTCATCGAGAATTACATCGAGCTGGAGATGATCCGTTATAGTGACCGGTTACGGATGTCATTCAATAAGAATATTGAAAATAGCTCGTACCAGTTGCCACCCATGCTTTTGTTTACCTTTGTTGAAAACTGTTTTAAGCATGGGGTCAGTAATGATCCTGAGGCTCCCTGGATTGAGTTTTACATCGAACAAAAAGAAGGTTCGTTGGTGTTTAATGCGATGAACAGTAAACCGAAAAGAAGAGGGAAATCGGTAAAAAAAGCGGGTGTCGGATTGGAAAATATCCGCAAACGCCTGGATTTATTGTATGTGGGAAATTACCAGATGAACATTGTTGATGATCCGGCCCGTTTTTCAATCAGCTTAGCAATCCGAAATGCAAATTAATCTGTATTCCATATCGCTGTTTGTTTTTGCAGTTCTGTTGCAGTCCTGCATGACGGAAACTGAAAAGACGGAAATTATTGTGCGCAATTTCATCAATCGTAAAGAGAAGGAAATCAATCGCTACGATCGTCAGCAGGCATTGGCTTACTGGCAGGCTACGTTTTCGGGCGATAAAGATGATTATGAGAAAATTGCAGAGTTGACAACAACCTTTTTCGAAAAGAATAACCGAAATCGTAAAGCATTTCAAATAGAGAAACTTAGCTATTTGAATGATAATGTCCTGATTGAGCAGGAGGATATCGAGTTTGTACGAAAAGTAAGAATGTCGGGGATGGTGGAGGATACCTTGCTGAAGAGACGCCTGGACCTGCTTTATCTGCGGTTTGTTGAAAACCAGGTGAACCTTGAGGAAAATGAAGACCTGATCAATCAGAATTACAAGTTGCTGCACCGTTTACAAAACCATTTGCTGGAGATTGACGGCACGCATTATAATAAGGATGAAATTGACTCCATCAGGAGAAGATCAGGTGATCCAAAGCTTTACAAACGCATATATGAAGAAAAGCGAAAGTTTACGGCTCATAATTATAAAGATATTTTGCACTTGATCAGACTTCGGAACAGGTATGCGCAAAGTTGCGGATTTCCGGATTTTTATGAGTTTTCTGTTGCCATGCAGGAACAAAACTCAACGCATATCACTGAATTACTACAGCAGCTTGATTCGGTAACCCGGGAGGAGTATTTGGGGGCTAAAAGGGTGACTGATATGTTTATTGCCCGAAGGATGGGTATTGATAAAAGTGAGATAATGCCCTGGCACTATGTGGATGAACGATATGTGTTTATGCCTCCGAGTTATACACAACGGATGGATAGGTTGCTGGAGGAAAAGGATATTGTCGATGTGGTGTCCGGTTTTTTTCAGCAGACGGGTCTGTCGATTGACGATGTTATGGAGCGAAGCAGCATAAACGATCCGGAGAATCGGGCTCAGTCAAATTATTTTATGCCGGTTGATATTAAACAGGATTTGCGGATCATTGCCCATGTTGATAATAATTACCAGGGTTTGCGGGTGTTTATGGGGCTGTGTGCTTATGCTTCGTATTACAAAAATGTAAATCATCAATTACCTTACTTGGTGGTTGAGCCAAACGGCATTGTTGCAGAAAGTATTGCTACGTTTTTTTCGAATAAAATACTTCGGTTTGATTGGCTCAATAACCAAATCGGGATTTCTTCACGCGATTCACTTACCTACCGGATAATCAGCAAGCACGCATTTCAAATTGAAAAATTGTTCCGGACCAGGCATTTCATGACGATGGCTTTGTTTGAGAAAGAATTGTACGCCAATCCGGAGCAAGATCTTGCAGAGCTTTGGTGGAGTTTAAACGAACGTATTCTCGGTGTTAAACGTCCGCCTGAAACCCACGAATATGATTGGGCTGTATTTGATTATTTTGTTGAAATACCGGTGATGGTACAGCGGTATATTTTTGCCGAATTAGCTGCTGCCCAGCTTCAGCATAAAGTTGATAGTGAGCTTGAAAAAATCAGGGAACAACACATTTCAGTCAACGAAAATGAGTTTATAGGGGATTTTCTGAGAAGAAATGTCTATAACTATGGTAATGTTTTTCCGTGGGAGGAACTAATAGTGAAAGCCACCGGTGAACAATTGACTCCCGGTTACTTTTATGAAAGCATAGTAAACAAAAATTAACCCTGAAGGAATGAAAACAAAATGTTTGATTATTGATGATGAGCCTTTGGCCAGGGAACTCATTCGGAACCATATCGGGAAACTTGAAAATTTTGAGATTGTTGCCGAATGCACTGATGCAATGAAAGCGCTGAATGTGCTGCGGGAAAAGACAATTGACCTGATGTTCATGGATATTCAGATGCCGCAGATTACCGGGCTCGAATTCCTGAAAACACTTAGAAATTCCCCTAAAGTTATTATTACAACTGCTTACCGCGAATATGCAATCGATGGTTTCGAACTTGATGTGGTCGATTATTTATTAAAACCAATTACCTTCGAACGCTTCCTGAAAGCAATCAATAAGTTCTATCTGCTGAATCAGGATGATTCGCCACATGTTTCACTCAACAGGGTTGATTATTTGCAGGAGGAACCCTACTTGTATGTGAAAGAAAATAAAAAGATCCTCAAAGTTTTCCTGAGTGATATAATCTATATTGAAGGATTAAGTGAGTACGTGCAAATCCATACGGAGAAACGAAAGATAGTTACTAAAACGAGCATGGTGCAAATGGAAGACAAGCTTCCCTCAGAGAGCTTCGTCCGGATTCATAAATCGTATATCGTGGCTCTTTCAAAGGTTGAAGCCTTTACGGCCAATACAATCGAAGTTGTTCAAAAAGAGTTGCCCATCGGGCGGAGTTTCAAAAGTGCCGTGTTGAATGCCCTTAATTTTGTTGGCAATATTAACGGGGGATAGATTTTGTTTTTGTGCCCGAATAACAGGGGGCACAAGTAGTCATTAATTTGCCGAGTGAAAAATCAGAGGAATTTGAACTGTAAACCGACTGCCTTTTCCTAACTCCGATTCAACGCTCAGGTTTCCGCCCAGAGCTTGGGCAAGGCCTCTTGATATTGAAAGCCCTAACCCAAAACCTTGTACATCGGATTTGACCGTTGATTGATTGAACCGCTCAAAAATACGGGACAGGTCATCTTTGTTGATCCCGGTTCCGCTATCTTCAACATGAACGAGAAGTTGCTGTTCCTGTTGTTCGTATTGTAATTGTATATACCCCGAATCGGTGTATTTGATGGCATTTTCAATCAGGTTGATCAATATCTGAAGGACTCTTTCCGGGTCGGTGTGCATGCTTAGTGATCCTTTTGAAATATCGTTGGCGATTCTGAATTCCAACCCTTTTTTTATGAGCTTTGATTCTCTCGAGTTATAAATAATGCTAAGGTTGTTGAAGATATGGTGGAAATCAAAAGTTATCGGGTTGATGGCGATCATGTTTTCCTGTATTTTCGAAATTTCAATAATATCATTAATGATCTTCAATAATAGCTGTCCATTGCGGTTGATCTGGTTAATGTAAAGTTCGTAATCTTTTTTTTCCAACTTTTCCTCACAAAGAAGATTACTGAAGCCAAGTATGCCATTTAACGGTGTTCTGATTTCGTGTGACATGTTGGAGAGAAAAGCTGTTTTTAGTCTGTCTGATTCCTCTGCTTTTATTTTTGCTCTTTCAAGTTCGTCCCGGATTTTATTCATTTTATGAATTTTTCGGTCGATCATCATAAACAAAAACACCGATGTTGATAAGACAAAGAACCATCCTTTGTATGTTTGCAGTTGGGTGAGCTTATGCGGGTCATTGCTTAATGTTTGGATGAACATATCTGAGAACAAAATCCAAAGAAAGCTTATTGACAGGTAAATCAGTGTTATTTTTACTGAGCTTTTCATTGAGCTGAGTTTTGAAAATTTTTTCAAAAATAAGAAAAGATTAAGATGAATTTTTAAAAGAGTATAAATGAGAATCAGTGGGATGTTTTTTTTAGAGAATGGTATGACATTGCCGGTTGACAAAATCAAGGAACCGGTAGGGGTGGAAGTGCATATTTATGAGGTGTTGCGTGTCATTGCGGGAAAACCATTATTCTGGGAAGATCATTTTTCCAGGCTTAAACATTCCTGTGATGTGTCTGGGGTCGAATACAAGGAACTTCCGGGCGGTTTTCATGGACAAATGATTCAGCTAATTGAGCTTAACCAAATTCGGGAAGGAAATATCAGGTTTGACTTATTTCAGATGGAATCAGGTGAAAAATTCCGGTTTACGGTTGTTCCGCACAGCTACCCATCTGATGGCGATTATTTGAAAGGTGTTTCCGTTGGCTTACTTTACGGTGAGCGCCAAAATCCGGAGGTGAAAGTGGTTCAACAACATTTGAGGGACAAAGCCAATCAAATGATTGCCGAACGAAATTACTACGAGGTTTTGCTGGTTGATCATGAAGGTTACATTACAGAAGGGAGCAAGTCGAACGTATTTTTCATTCATAACGACAGGTTTTTTACTCCGCCACATGAAAAGGTGCTGCCTGGTATTACCCGGATGAAAGTGATGGATTGCATTGATCGGTTAGGCTATACCGTTGAAGAAGTCAATATTTCATTGGGAAGTTTACCAACCTACGACGCTGTTTTTTTAACCGGAACTTCACCAAAAGTATTGCCGGTGTCAAGTATCGAATCGGTTAAATATTATTCCGGAAATGTGATGATGCGTGCTTTGCAGCAAGAATATGACAGCCTTGTTGATCGATACCTGAAATCAGTATAACCAGCAGTGTAAAGAATTCCTGAAATAGGGTAATTTTCCAATCCTGATTCCGGTCATTTGTTTGATTATGGTTATATTTGCTAACCTTTGACTTACAAGAAACAGTTAAAGTTGAACTATCTGTAATTATAATTCACTGAATACTTTAAGCTATGTCTGGATTTATCTATCAAAAACCGTTTCCAATTAAAAAAGATACAACCGAGTACCGGTTGCTTACCAAAGATTACGTTTCGACAGTTGAGGTTGATGGCCGCAAAATACTGAAGGTAGCGCCGGAAGGCCTCGAATTGCTGGCTAAAGAAGCCATCGCCGATGTTTCATTCTACCTTCGTGCAGCTCATCTTGAGAAAGTACGCAGCATTCTTGATGATCCGGAAGCAACCGACAATGATCGGTTTGTGGCTCATACCATGCTGATTAATCAGGTTGTTGCTGCTGAAGGCGAATTGCCAACTTGCCAGGACACAGGTACTGCTATTGTTGTTGCTAAAAAAGGCGAAAACGTTTGGACTGGTTCAAACGATGCTTTGCATTTGTCGAAAGGAATTTATGAGACTTACAAAGACCGCAATTTGCGCTATTCGCAAGTTGTTCCTCTGACGATGCTCGATGAGAAAAACACAGGGAGCAACCTGCCTGCTCAA
>JBNKTK010000072.1:0-19326 GCA_050298035.1 Mangrovibacterium sp.
TGATCCTCGCGGTGTTGAGGCAGATGGAAACTTTGATGGTAAATACCCAACCCATACCGGGCAGTCAAACTTTACCATGGAAAATATTACCATTAAAAATGCTTCAAGCTTCGAAATGGTTGATGGTATTAAAATCCGTCGTGGTGCAACTGCAACAATTACCAATGCATTGTTGATTGGGGGTACAGCCAGCGACCTTATTGACATGACTGATTCAAAAGGTAATGGTACAACTGCATCTTCAATCAGCTTAACTGTTGATAAAGCTGCTTATACTTCACATGAAATTCATGTTGCAGCTGAAACAACATACGAAAATGTGAAAATTGAATCAGGCAACACTGGTGCTTCTGTTGCTGCTTTCTCATGGACAGGTTATAACTTCGATTCAGAATCAACTGTTGAATTGAGCGGTAATGTAACTGAAGATATGACACTGAATGCACTTTATACTTACAACCTGACCGGAACATTAAGTGTAAAAGACGGTGCTACATTGAATATCCCTGCCGGGACAACTATCAAAGCTAAAAAAGGTTATAGCTCTTATGTAATTGTTGAGCAAGGGGGAAAAATCAATGCTGCTGGTACAGCCGCTAATCCTATCGTGTTTACTTCAAATGAAGCCAGTCCTGCAGCAGGCGACTGGGGTGGCTTGATCCTGAACGGTAAAGCCCCTATTTCAGAAGGTGGCACAGCTACTTGCGAAATGGATGCTTCAGTTGTTTACGGTGGCGATGTTGCTGATGATAACTCTGGTGTTTTGGAATACGTTGTTTTGGAATATACCGGGGCACAAAACTCTGAAACGGTAGAACACAACGGTCTGACACTTGACGCAGTAGGTAGCGGAACAACGATCAACAACATTTATGTTTACAAAAGCGCTGATGATGCAATTGAGTTCTTCGGTGGTTCGGTAAGTGTACAAAACTTGTTGGCTGTCAGCTGCGACGACGATATGTTCGACGTAACACAGGGCTGGAACGGTACTTTGAGCAATGCTTACGGTATTTGGGAAAGCGACTATACAAGTTCAGAAGCTGATCCTCGCGGTGTTGAGGCAGATGGAAACTTTGATGGTAAATATCCTGACCATGCAGGCCAATCTAACTTTACGATGGAAAACATCACCATTAAAAATGCGTCAAGCTTCGAAATGGTTGATGGTATTAAAATCCGTCGTGGAGCAACTGCAACAATTACCAATGCATTGATGATTGGCGGAACCACTGCCGATATCATTGACCTGACAGATGGTAAAGGCGATGCCAATGTTGCTACAGCTATCAGCCTGACTGTTGATGGTGTAACCAAATCAGGGAATGATATTAAAGCAAACGGTACTTACCCGGATGTTGTAATCGAAGCCGGAAATACTGGTGCTGATACTTCAGTGCTTACCTGGACTGGCTTCGCATTTTAAAACATACCTGTATAATTGAGTGATTTAAGTTACACAAAGGGTCTGTCTTTGTTTGGACAGCCCTTTGTTTTGTCGGGACTTTTGAATTTTAGCGTTTTAAATAGCATCTAAGGATAATTAAGAAAGTTGAAGTGTTGACTTCAATTCCCGTAAATTTGTGAAGTTCCGGACTTTAGGGTCCGGAACTTTTTGTATTGAATAGTTTGCCTTCAGCCTTGTTTTGTTACCAAAGGAGATGTAGTCTGGGAGAGTACTGATGTAGCGGTTTTCAGCCGCGATAAATGGAACGTGTTTACTTTCTGCCCAAATGCAATTAAGAGCTTTTCTCACTGCCAGGTTTAGCTACCGGCCTGCTTTTCTTTCTTTTAGGCTGAATAGGTGGTTTGATAAATTCAAAAGAATGACCAATATCAAGATGACATCCTTTCTCGAACCACCTCCCCCCGTTCTGTTTAATTAAACTTTAATCCTTCTGTAATTCCATCGTAATCCCCGGTGGTTAGCTTTGCACTTGTAACTTAATTATCCGGGAAAATGAAACATTTATTTTTAATCCTTGTATTTGTCGGTGCCGTGGCAACCAGTTTTGCAGGCAGCAAAGACAGTAAAACCGAAACAACTGCTGAAAAAGCTGTACTCAGCATCAGCGGTGAGATCACTGATCAAGCTACGCAGGAAGCACTCGTGGGTGTAAAAGTTACCCTCGAAGGAACCGACAAAGTGGCTTATACCGATTTTGACGGTAAATATAGCTTCGAGAGCCTGGCTCCGGGAACTTATAACCTGACAGCATCATACATTTCATACCAGAAATCGTCGGTAAAAAACGTTGAGCTAAGTCTTAATACAAACCAGGTGGATATTAGCTTGAAAGCTTCGAACTAGTACTACCTGTACATTTTCATATACTTAAGATTGGTAACCGCCCCTGAGAGCAGAGGCGGTTCTTTATTTTTGGGGATTACGTTTGGTTATTTCTTTTCGTTTTGAGGCACCCGTTTTCTTTGACGAAACAGTGGGGGAATCATTTTTCAAATTTATAATGCCCTATTATTTTGTACCTGAATAAACAGTCTTCAAGTACTTGTCCTGCACCAATATTGTGAATAATCAGATGCCTTCTGTCGTCAGGTGTTTTTTCTTTGGATACTAGCCCAATGTGGGTTATTCCACTACCCAAATCCCAGCAAACAATATCGCCTGGCTGGTAGTCTTTTGGGGTTTGCGAAATTCGTTTTATTGTCCCGTGTCTTGCGAAAAAAGTCATGAGATTTGGGACCCGTCTATGGTCAATATTTTTGTCTGGCTGGTTGAGCCCCCAGTTATGGGGATACTTGTCAAAGTTTGCCCTCATATCTTCATGCACTTCTTTTTGCAAATCAATTCCAAGTTTTCGGTAAGCCCGGATTATAACATCTGTACATACCCCTTTGTCTTTCGGAATATCTCCATTCGGGTAGTCAATTCGGAAATAAGAAGGGTCGTATTGAACCCGGTCCTTGGTTAAAACGAACGCAGAGTCAGCAAGTTGGACGTAAAAGCTAGTTTGACCAACTGCTGAACTTATCGTTAATATTAAAATAATAATGCTTAGGAATGGCTTTGTCATAAATATGTATGCTATTGGCAAATTGTAGGTTGCCGTTTTAGATCGGATGGATTGTCTGTCCGCTTTCCCCTGCAGTTCGGATTTGGTATTCCGAACTAATATAAATTGTTTAGCACCCTTTCCGTTCCTTTTTTCTATAGGATATCACCAATAAAATGGTCGCAACAACCATAATGAATAAACCAGGTCTTAATTCAAAAGCCTGTATAAAACTCCATTGAAATACACCAATTAGAAATAGTAACAGAACGAATAACTGTAACGCAATATATTTCAATTTATTCTCTATCAATCTCAGGGAATGACCAATTACAACAAATCCAACTGTAATAGCACTAATGCTTAATAACCAATTATTAAAATCGTAATCAAAAAGAAATGTACTACCGTTCCATCCATTTAATGTCTTATATATCTTAACACCATTGGCATATCCCTGTGTAAATCGTAACCATCCGAGAAATGAACTGATTATTATCGATAATGTTAGAAATGACGACCAGATTAGGTATTTGTCAATTTTTACCTTTTCAGATTCAATTTCCATGATATCCAATGCATCATAAATTAATCTGAGGGTTTTCCCTCTCGGGGTGGTTTCATTATTTTCAATCCGCTGAATTGTCCTTAAGTTGACTTTGGATAGTTCTGCTAAATCTTCTTGAGACAAACCTCTTTTATTCCGTATTTCTTTAACTCTTTTCCCTACTTCAGTCATAAATAATAAAATTTGATTTTTGAGGTAAAAATAGTCATAGAATACGCAACATTGTAGCGACTTGATTACGGCATTTTTATGACATTACGCCGCATTTTGTATCTAATTGATTGTCTCTTAGTCCAAAATTGGTGTGTCGGTTGTCCTGAGAATATTTAGTTTGTAAGCTTCCCTTTTTCAGGACAATCTAAAATTGGTTATTGGATTTCTTACATTGGTTATTTTCTTCTACGCGCCTTTGCGTTAAGGATCATAAGAGCATATTCCGATCGTGCCATTCCGGCTTTCGGTATCCACGTCACATTTTTTACCTTTGTGACTGAAAAATCAAAATCAATCATGGCAAAAATAAACTGGAAGCCCGGGACCATGGTCTATCCGTTACCGGCTGTTTTAGTCAGTTGTGGCGAAACCCCCGAAGAATACAACCTGATAACCATTGCCTGGACGGGCACAATCTGCAGCGATCCGCCCATGTGCTACATTTCGGTGCGTCCGTCTCGCCATTCGTATGAAATCATTAAACGGACGGGCGAGTATGTCATCAACCTGACCACCGAAGAGCTTGCCCGCGCAACCGATTGGTGCGGGGTCAAATCAGGCGCCAAAGTCAACAAGTGGAAAGAAATGGGGCTCACACCGGCTCCTGCTTCGATTGTGAAAGCGCCCATTCTGGCCGAAGCCCCGATCAGTATTGAGTGTAAGGTGAAAGAAATTGTCGAACTCGGCACACATCACATGTTCATTTCCGACGTGGTGAATGTTATTGCCGATGATCGTTATATTGACCCGGAAACCGGAGCTTTCAGCCTAAAAAAAGCTGACCCGATCTGTTATTCGCACGGGCATTATTTCAAAGTTGGCGAGCCCATCGGGAAATTTGGCTGGTCGGTTGAAAAGAAAAAGAAGAAAAAAGATTCGCATTGAACCAAAGCATCAGGTTGTTTGTCCTGATTTGGTTGGATGAAAAATCCGGGCAGTAAATTCCCGTCATAAAATTTAAACAAGAATGAATAACACCGCAGAAATCATAAAAAACCCGCTACTAACAGATTTTGGGACAGTGCATCAAACTGCACCGTTTTCAAAAATTACAAACGAAAACTACCTGCCTGCATTCCGCGAAGCAATCCGCGAAGCCAAGGCAGAAATTCAAAAAGTAATTGACAACCCGGAAGCGCCTTCTTTTGAAAATACAATTGAAGCGATGGAGAACAGCGGTACCCGGCTGAATATCATCCGGAAAATCTTTTTCAACCTAAATTCGGCTGAGACCAACGATGAGATGCAGCAAATTGCACAGGAGGTCGCCCCGATGTTGTCTGAATTTGGGAACGATATCTCGCTAAATGAAGAATTGTTTGCCCGGGTCAAAGCGGTGTATGAAAAGAAGGATGAACTGAAACTGTCTGATGAGCAACAAACCCTGCTCGATAATTCGTACCAGACTTTTGTCCGGAACGGGGCAAACTTGAGTGAAACTGAAAAAGTGCGTTACCGCGAAATAACCACTGAGCTTAGCAAAATAGGGTTGCAGTTTCAACAAAACGTACTGGCTGAGACCAATGCATTTGAACTGCTGATCACCAATGAGGCTGCACTGGAAGGATTGCCGGAATCGGCCCGGGAAGCTGCCGCTCTTCAGGCCCGCGAAAAGAAGAAGGAGGGTTGGCTTTTCACGTTGCAGTACCCCAGTTATGTGCCATTCATGAAATATTCAGCCAACCGCGAGTTGCGTAAAAAGATGCTTCTGGCATTCAGCAGCAAAGGCAATCACGATAATGAATACGACAACAAAGAGATCGTGAAAAAAATGCTTGCTCTCAAGCTCGAAAAAGCGAAGATGCTTGGCTATCCGAGCCATGCTGCCTTCAAGCTAAAAAGAAGAATGGCCGAAACGCCCGCGAAGGTTGAAGAATTTATGGAATCGCTGCACAATGCTTCCCGCCCTTTTGCCCTGAAAGAATTTGAAGAAGTGCAGGAGTTTGCCAATGAAATGGGATTTGAAGGAAAAATTGAGCGGTGGGACTGGAGCTATTATTCCGAAAAACTGAAAAATGCTCGTTATGGGTTTGATGAAGAAGAGCTGAAACCGTACTTCAAACTGGAGAATGTGATTGGCGGGGTATTTGAACTTGCCCGGGAACTTTATGGTCTTGAATTGAAAGAGAATAAAGATGTTGATGTCTATCATCCTGACGTGAAGCCATACGAGGTTTACAATACCAAAGGCGATTTTATTGCTGTTTTATACCTCGATTTTTTCCCTCGCGAAGGCAAGCGTTCGGGCGCCTGGATGACCGATTATCACGATCAGTACCTGGAGGATGAGGTAAATGTCCGCCCGCACATCAGCATTGTGACCAACTTTACCAAGCCAACCGAAACAAAACCGTCGTTGCTGACTTTTGATGAAGTGACGACCTTCCTGCACGAGTTTGGACATGCCCTGCACGGGATGCTTAGCCAGTGCCGTTACGCGAGCACTTCGGGCACCAACGTGTTTTGGGATTTTGTTGAACTGCCCTCGCAAATACACGAAAACTGGGCTTACGAAAAAGAATGGCTCGACCGGTTTGCTGTTCATTTCGAGACCGGGGAAAAGCTTCCTGAAGAACTGATCCGGAAAGTAATTGCCGCCAAAAATTTCCAGGCCGGTTATTTTTCCGAAAGGCAATTAAGCTTCGGAATGCTTGATATGGCCTACTACAGCCTCGAAGAACCATTGGTGGAACCTATCGCCGATTTTGAGAAAAAGGCCATGTCGCCAACCGAGTTGTTTGAGCCGGTTGAGGGGACATTGATGAGCACGTCGTTCTCCCATATCTTTTCGGGAGGCTACGATGCCGGCTATTACAGCTACAAATGGGCCGAGGTTCTGGACGCTGACGCGTTTTCGGTATTTATGGAGAATGGAATATTCGATAAAGCAACTGCCGATTCATTCCGCGAAAACATCCTGGAAAAGGGCGGCAGCGAGCATCCAATGACTTTGTATAAAAGATTTCGCGGCCAGGAGCCAACAATTGACGCCCTGCTTGAACGAAGCGGATTGAAAAACTGAAGCAGATAAAATTTGGAGCAATAAAAAAGCAACCGGCGTCCCGGTTGCTTTTTTCCTTTTCTCTCTTTGTTTGTATGAAAAAAAATCTGCTTTTAATACTGTTTTCTGTTTCTATGGCTTTGAGGCAGATTGATGTGTTCAAATAATCAACTATCGTGCCAAAAGGAATTTTTATTCAACTATTTTTAAAAAACCTTATTTTTTTGCTGGCATGATACTTCTTTTTCAGGATTTTCCGTTCTTCAAAATAGTTTTCATCTTTAAACGTAGTATTAGCTATTTAATTAGTGTTTTCTTGCAAACACTAATTAGTAATTATTCAGGAAATGAAAAATCATCAAAATAATATTGTCCTTCGTCTCAGAATGATTGTGTTCATCATCATTTTGGTGGTTATTGTGTCAAATCGTGGCATGGCGCAATCAACACTTACCGGGCAGGTTACCGACGAAGAATTTAAGGAAACACTGGAAAAGGCCATTATTCAAATCAGGGGAACGCCGGTTTATACGACTACGAACCGTGAAGGCAAATTCAAGCTAAAACTCCCACCGGGCTTTTATCAACTCGAAGCCATTTACCCGGGCATTTACAGCGAATATTACAATGTGTCGACATACGATGGCATACTCACCCCGATGGGGGCAATCCGGCTGGCTCCGAAAGCTTTTGGCCGTCCGCAGCAACGGAATATAGCCGCCTTTGTGAATACCGACCAGTTTCCGGCTGTTGTAAAAAACTTCCGCACCCCGGAACTTATGAACCAATCGGGATCGGAAGATTTTAATGAACTTTTTATGTATGAACCTTCGGCTTACTTGCTTGAAAACGGAGGAAGTTATGGAAGGTCAGAGCTAAGTTTCCGTGGATTTGATCCCGGGCAGACCAATATTGTTTTTAACGGGATCAGCCTGAATAACCCGGAAACAGGTGCGGCTAACCCGATGTTGTACACAGGCCTGTCGGATTGGGCAGGGCAAGTTCAGTTTTCTGCCGGGCCATCATCCGGAAAACAAAGCGGGCTGGGCTATGGTGGGCTGATCAATGTGATCCCGTTTATGCCTCAGGATAAGTTTAATGTGTCCGTTTCTGCAAACTTTGGCTACAACAATTATTTAAAAACATCGGCGACTATTCACTCCGGGAAAAGTGAAAAGAATTTTGCATCGGTACTGAAAATTGACCGGACGGCAGGTGATGGCTTTGCCGATCAAACCGGTTACGAAGCTTATGGTTTGTACCTGAACCTTTATAAGGAAATCAACCACATGCACAGTGTTTTCCTTACCGGGGTGATGAAATCGTGGAAAGCAAATCAGCGAAACCGTCCCGATTCATTGCTTACATTCGGGCGGCAGGACTTTACCTATAACCGGTCGTGGGGATTGTTGGATGGAACCCCGGTGAACCTGGTTCATGATTTTGGTTTGAACCCGTTGGCTATTTTATCACACCACTGGCATTTAAGGGTGAACACGCGTTTGGTCAGCCAGCTTTACGGTGAGCTAAACAACTCCGCCCAAACATTTCCGTCGGGTTCCGTAAACGGATTGCTTCCTGCTGAACTCCCCACGGATGACAGGGGGCAGGCAAATCTTGATTCGATTTATGCCTGGAACCGGGGACAAGCTGTCGCTCAGTTTGGCGATGTGCGTGTTGCCAGTGAAAACGGCCGGTTTATCAACTCGGAGCAGGATGGCGTTTCGCTTTTGGCGGGGGTAAACAAATCATGGAGGGTCGGTTTTCAATCGCAGCTGATCCACGATTTTAATAAGCAGACCAGGTTGTTTGTCGCTGTTGACGGCGAACAGTATGAAGCCCGTCATTTTGGGACTGTGATGGATAATTGGGGTGCAGATGGTTTCACAACTTTTGCCGATGTGAATTCTCCCGATGGGGTTGATGTGCAGGAATTGCTTCAAGCAGGATTTTTGCCCAACGTGAACAAAGCAAGTAAAGCTTCTTTTGATTATAAAACGGGTATTCGGAAAGCCGGGTTTTCCGGTAAAGTTCAAACATTCGGGAACCGTGCCTTCTGGTACATGGAAGGAGCTGCTTCGCTTCGGCAGGTGCATCGGCAAGATTATTTCTCGTATGCTTCGGATGATCCCGCTAAATCATCTGACTGGGTTTCGCACCTGGGCTACCGGTTTTCAACCGGCTTGACTTACCGGTTACACGAGCACCATTCGTTACGGTTCAATAGCTCAGTTAATGCCGTTCAGCCTAACTTTCAACTGATTTTCCCGGTCGGTAACAACTGGAAAAACCCGGATGTGGCAAACGAAAACCTGTACAATGCAGAACTTTCTTATGTCATTTCGGGAGGGAAGGTATACCTGGCCGCAAAAGGGTACGGATCGTTGCTCAAAAACCATTCGTGGATACAGCGTTACCAGTTGGAAAACGATGAGCAATTCGCTTTTATCTATGATGCTGATCAATTGCGGTACGGGGCGGAGCTAAGCAGTCAATTGTATTATTACCGCCGGTTTGTTCTTTATGCCAATGGCTCGTGGGGGAAATGGACGTACCAGTCAGATGCCAAATCGAAAACATACGGTTCGGACCAGCAGTTAACGAATGAGGCATCGCTCCCTTTAAAAGGTTATTACATCGACAATGCCCCGCAATTGAGTTTTTATGTGAAAAATGAGATGAGGCTCGGGAAGGGCTTTTTTATCAACCTGAATTATTACCGGGCTTATAACCGGTATGCGCCGATAATGCTGCATGACTTTGATCAGGCCAATAGCCAGCCCGAACAGCTAAAACTGGAATGGTACGACCGGCTAGGGGCAGGGGCAAGCTTTTTCCGGGAATTGAGGAAAAAGCGGACGATCCACGTTTCCGTTGATGTCCGGAACCTGCTGAACAATGAATTCATCAACCAGATTTTTACCAACTACACCAGCGAGGCTGAGATATTGAATAACCAGGTTCACTTCGGGAAAGGTCAGACCTGGCGGGCAGGGTTGACTTATTCATTTTAAACAAACATCAGTTTTGCAATCTCGACAGAAATGCGACTGATATTTTCAAAAAGAAAGCGGGCAAACGATTGATGGGCATCTTCATCGGCTTTATCGGAAATAATGCGGACAACCGAGCAAGGCAGACTGTAATCGGCTGCAACCTGGGCAATGGCCGCCCCTTCCATCTCGGTACACAATATTTGCGGAAAGCGGTTGCTGATACGGGCTTTCCCTTCCGGCGATGCCACAAACTGGTCGCCGGTGCCGATAGTTCCGATATAAATATCGGGATTGTATTCCGGATTGATTAGCGGATAGTGTCCTTCCTTCAGGTTTTGAACAAACTGGTGAACGGCATCCTGGGTTTGTTTTCTGGCCTGGGGAAGCACCGGAAATTCAAACGATTTCCAGAAAGGAGGGTCTACTGCCGAAAAACCATCAAGCAACGACAAGTCCACATCATGCTGAATCAGGTTGTCGGCCACCACAATGTCGCCAATATTCAGATGGGATTGCATCGAGCCGGCCAGTCCAATGAAAATCAACTGATCCACACCATACAAATTGATAAGACTGGTTGCTGTTGATGCCGCTGCTACTTTGCCCCAACCCGATAGGCACATCACGACTTCCTTACCGCTGATGGTCCCGGAGTAAAACTCCCTGGAGCCAACTTTATCAACTTTCAAATTTTCAATGTCATGCTTCAATAGCAAAATTTCTTCGTGCATTGCACCGATCAGTCCAGTCTTCATTATCTCAGTTTTTTGTGCAAAAATAAGCACAGCCTTGATTTTCAAAAGACCGATGCACAAAAAATGCGATTTTATCTATATTTGTTAGATGCGCTGCAAATTAATCCGACATATCTCTTTCATCATTTTTGCACTGATAAGCTTTTCGTCTTTTGGGCAAATAAAAAGCATTGGGATTCCCGATATCATGAACTTTCCTAAAGAGGATTATCACGCAAGCGCTCAAAACTGGCAAATTGACAAAAACAGCAAAAACTTCATGTATTTTGCCAATAACGATGGCTTGCTTGAATTTGACGGAGCCCACTGGCAGTTGTACAGATTTCCGAACAGGTCAATTGTCCGTTGTGTCAAAATTGATCAGAACGACCGTATTTATGTTGGGCAGCAAAATGATTTTGGCTACATGGAACCGGATGCGAAAGGCCGGTTGGTTTATCATTCATTACTTGATTCGGTACCTGAAAGAGAGCGTAATTTTGAAGAAATCTGGCGGATACACCTTACAAACTTCGGTGTCATTTTTCAATCATACACCCACTTGTTTATCTATCGTGACAACCGGGTCATCCAGGTGCCTGTTAAAAACCGGCTTCGTTTCTCATTCTATGTGAATGGCCGGTTGTGGATACAGGATGAAGTGGAAGGCCTGAAAGAATACCGACAAGGGCAGCTAATCGACCTGGACGGTGTTGATTTTCTTGTAAATAAGGAGATTTGGGGAATTTTGCCAATCAATCAAAGCCGGGTACTGATCTGCACGGCCAATAACGGGGTTTTTATTTATGATGGTACTTCGCTGACCCCTTGGGAAGGTGTGGCAAATAACTTTTTGATTGAAAACCAGATCTTCTCGGCTAAAAAATTCAAAAACGCCTATTATGCTTTCGGGACCATCCAGAATGGGTTGATGATTACCGATGAAACCGGGAAAATCATTCAGCATGTCAACAAAAAGAAAGGACTTCAGAACAATACGATTCTAAGTATTGGTACTGACCGGGATGAAAACCTTTGGCTGGGGCTTGATAACGGCATTGATTATATTGATATAAGTTCGCCGTTCACGTTTATGTATCACCCCGAAGGTTTGGGGGCTACTTATTCTTCGATCGTTTATAACGGGAAACTTTATGTGGGGACCAATCACGGGCTGTTTGTCAAAGACTGGCCGGAGACGGTTAGCGTCAACACTGAGGGATTCCGGCTAATTCCCGGTACGGTTGGGCAAATTTGGTACCTGGGTGTTCACCAGGATGTGCTTTTGTGTGGACACGACAACGGAACCTTTATTATTGAGGGCGAAACAGCACGTCAAATATCAGCAGTTAAGGGAGGATGGATGTTTCTGGATCCCGTTCAGGATAAGAAACTGCTTATTGGCGGTAATTACAACGGGTTGACTCTGTTCCGAAAAACTGCTGACAACAAATCATGGGAATTTGTTTGCCAGGTGAAAGGATTTGGTGAGTCATCCAAGCTTCTTGGACAAGATAACGATGGTAATATCTGGATGAGCCATGGTTACAAAGGGGTTTTCCGGATTACCTTGAATGACCGCCTCGACAGCCTGATCAGTTACTCGTATTACAATTCAAATAATGGGCTGCCCTCTGATATTTATGACAACCTGATGAGCATTGGGCAAAATATTGTTTATACAACCCCCAACGGCATTTATACCTACAACAAAACAACCGACAGGTTTGAGCGCTCAGATTATTACAACGAAATTTTCGGACAACAAAATAATATCGATTACATCCGGGAAGATCAGTATAATAATATTTGGTTTACAAGTGGTAGCGCTCCCGGCGTACTGCGTTTTCAGGAAGATGGAACCTACACAAAAGTCAGCGCCCCCTTTGAAAAGCTGGACGGGCGGATTATTGCCGGATTTCAGAATATCAATGTGGTTGACCGTCAAAATACATTCATTTCCCTCGAGGATGGTTTGGCTCATTATACGCCCAGCTATCAGACACTGCCCGATTCCACATTTAAAACTTATATCAGGGAAGTTACGAACCTCAAAAACAACCGGCAGATTTTTCCTGCAATCACCAATGAACACATCCCCGAAATTGACCGGACTTTTGAATATAAAGGGAATAACATCAGGTTTACCTATTCCAGTCCGGATTATAAGAATATTACAAAAATCAGGTTTAGCTACCTGCTTGAGAATTACAGTACCGACTGGTCGGCCTGGGCAGAAGAGTCCAACTGTGAATTCATGAACTTGCATGAAGGGCATTACACATTCAAAGTGAAAGCAATTGACCCGGTTAAAAATGAGAGCAATATCTCAAGTTTCTCATTCTACATTCAACCACCGTGGTACCGTTCAACGATTGCTTATGTTGGTTATGCACTGGGCATATTCCTTTTTAATTTGTTGGTAATTTGGTTTGTTTATCACCGGATCCGGGTTTCCCGCCGGAAAGAGAGGCTAAAACATCTGCAGGAGTACCGGAAAAAAGTACAGCAATATCAGCGTGAAGCGCTTATTTCAGAAAAAGAAATCATTAAGCTTAGAAATGACCAGCTTCAAGGTAAGATGATCCATTTGGATAAAGAACTGGCCAATCAAACCATGAATATTATTCAAAAAAATAAATTCATGGGGAAACTGAAGTCCGAGTTAAAAAACCTTCAGTCCCAGGCTGCTGACAGTTCTTTAAAGTCAAAGATCAGCCTGATTATTAACCGAATTGACAAAGAATTCGACGACAAGCGACAGAACGAACTGTTTGAAACTTACTTTGACGAAGTACACGACGACTTTTTTAAACGTCTTTTGGCAAAATATCCAAGCCTGACCCCCAGGGAACAAAGGTTGTGTGCCTACATTAAGATGAATATTTCTTCGAAAGAAATAGCTGCGCTCCTGAATATTTCGCAGCGCGGTGTTGAGATTTCCCGCTACCGCCTAAGGAAAAAACTGGATATTGACCGTGACACTAATCTGGGGACATTCATTTCTGCTATTTAAGTAGCATGCTGTAGAGCATGAAGTGGATTGATGTATTCAAAATTTCCATTCTGGAAAAGTCAACTAATTTATTATTAGCGTTTTAGATTATATTGTGTAGTAGTGTTGTTGTACAGCCATTCAATAAGTTGTAGCATTATTGAAGTACACATTTTTTTGATGATCTGATTATTGAAGGTGATTTTTGAGCCCGGATTTAAAATTTGAAAAAGATCTAAAAACGTTAACTTATGAAAAAATTGCTATTCTTCTTGTTTTGTTCGGTCTTTGGGTTAAGCCTCTACGCCCAGGAGATTTCAGTCTCCGGGAAAGTTAGCTCCAAAGAAGACGGACAGCCTCTACCGGGCGTTTCGGTAGTCATTCAAGGTACCACAACAGGTACAATCACCAATTTTGACGGCATTTATACATTAAGAGTGCCTACAGACGCAACACTCGTGTTTTCATACATTGGGATGAAAGCACAGGAGGTTGCTGTAAACGGACAAACAACAATCAACGTAATTCTTGAGAGTGAGGAATTTGGCGTGGATGAGGTTGTTGTGGTTGGTTACGGTGTCCAGAAAAAAAGTTTGGTAACCGGTGCGATCAGCAAGGTGGGCAGTGAAGAGCTTCAAAAAACATCGGACATGCGCGTTACTCAAGCGCTTCAAGGAAAAACGGCCGGGGTAGTTATTGCAAGTAACTCAGGGCAACCCGGCGATCAGGTTTCCATCCGCATCCGTGGTATTGGTACAAATGGCGATGCAGAACCTCTGTATATTGTTGATGGGCTGCCAATGATCGGCTCCGGTATCGACTTCCTCAACTCGAATGATGTGGAATCAATCGAGGTGCTGAAGGATGCAGCTTCCTGTGCAATTTATGGGGCCCGTGGAGCAAACGGCGTTATCCTGATCACGACCAAAAGCGGAAAGAAAGACTCGAAAATGGTAGTGACTTATGATGGTTATTATGGCGTTCAAAATCCTTGGCGCAAACTTCGCTTGTTGAACAGTCAGGAATACATGATGTTGACAAACGAAGCAGCCATCAATGGCGGTCTTAACCCAAAATTTTCTGCTGAACAAATGTCAAGCTACACAGCCAATACCGACTGGCAGGATGAGATGTTCAACTACGACGCTCCAAAGCAGAACCACTCATTCGCTTTTAATGGCGGTAGCGATAAAATCAGCTATTCATCTTCTTTGAACTATTTTAAACAGGACGGTATTGTTGCCAAAGGAAAATCTGAATTTGAAAAATACAGCTATCGGCTTAACACAGTCAGCGAGTTTGGCTTTTTGAAACTCGGAACAAATATAAACCTGGCATACATTACCAATAGAGGGATTGATACAAACAGCCACTTTGGTAACAGTTTGGCACAGGCGGTGAATATGCCCCCAATTGTTCCGGTGACCAACGAAGATGGTTTGTGGGCAACTCCTGAGCAATTCGGGATTGGTTTGCAGGAGATTACAAACCCTGTTGCCTTGCTGGATAATATTAATTCGAATACAAGGACCAGTAAATTCATTGGTGGCCTGACAGCCGAAATCGATTTTGGCAAGATTGACAAGTCTTTAAAGGGGTTAAACTTTAAATCGACTTACAGCGGCGAAATGGCCTATGTGACTGTTCGCGGCTATTCTCCTTATTATTACCTGGATGCCATGCACTTTACGATCACTGATAAAGCATCGAAATCAGTTGACCAGTATTCCCGGTGGAACTTTGAAAATGTGTTGACTTATGACAAAACGATTAATGACCACCACTTTACATTGATGGCCGGTACCACTGCCTTCAAGGATATGCATGAAAATATTTCAGGAGAAAAAGCAGATGTCATCTTTGATGATTTCGAGCATTCGTACATTGATAATGCAACTGATCCGGAAAGTGCAAATGCCGGGGGTGGTTATTCCGAGCACACTGTTTCTTCGTTGTTCGGACGTTTGAATTACGACCTTAAAGACCGTTACATGCTGACTGCAACCATTCGTCGTGATGGATCATCACGCTTCGGTTCCGAAAACAAATATGGTTATTTCCCTTCGGTTGCCGGAGGGTGGGTTATTTCCCGCGAAGATTTTATGAGCGGTGTTGCAGGGTCAATTGATCTGTTGAAAATCCGTGCAAGCTGGGGCCAAAACGGGAGCGAGAATATCGGAGACTTTGGGTATACTTCAGTCGTTGGAAACCAGAGTATCTACTATTTTGGCGACAGCAAAACCCAATATAATGGTACACAACCAACAAAAATTGCAAACCCTTCGCTGAAATGGGAAACATCAGAACAAACCAACGTTGGGCTTGACCTTGCCATATTTGAAAGCAGCTTACGGGTAACACTCGACTACTATGTTAAAACAACCAAAGACTGGTTGGTAACAGCTCCGGTGCCGATGTTGGTTGGGAACTCTGCCCCAACAATCAATGGTGGTTCGGTCAGAAACTCGGGTTTTGAGGCAGAAGTGAGCTATAAAAAACAGTTTGGTAAACTTTACTTCAATGCATCGATCAATGGTGCTTATAACAAAAATGAAGTATTGGACATTCAGAATGCTGAAAAGAGGTTGCAAGGTGGAGATGGAGGTTTTGGTCAGTCGGGTGTCATTTATGCGGCAGTAGGAACTCCAATGGGCGTATTCTATGGGGTTAAAACTGATGGTATTTTCCAAACCGAAGATGAAATTGCGGCTTACGTAAATGGATCAGGAGGCAAAATTCAGCCCAATGCAAAACCTGGCGACATCAAATTTATTGATGAAAATGGCGATGGTAAAATTACCGATGCTGACCGTGTTGAGCTTGGGTCTCCCTATCCGGACTTTACAGGTGGTTTGAACCTGAACCTGGAATACGGTGGCTTCGACTTTAACATGTTCCTTTATGCTGCCCTTGGACAGGAAGTTTACGATGCAACCCGCCGTTACGACATGAACGGCACCAATTACCGTGCTGACTGGCTGAACCGCTGGACAGGAGAAGGTACTTCAAATTATTATCCTCGTGTAACATTTGTTGATGACAACCAAAACATGAAAACGGTAAGTGATTTCTTCATCCACGATGCCAGCTTTATCCGGATGAGAAACATCACGTTAGGTTATTCGCTGCCTAAAAATGTTACAAATTACATGAAGATCAGCAATCTGCGCTTCTATGTGTCGGCTGAGAACCTCTTGACAATCACCAAATACAAGGGATATGATCCTGAAATTGGCGGTGGTGTTTTCAGTAACGGAATTGATCATGGGATCTATCCTCAGGCCCGTACAATTATCGGTGGTGTCAATATTACTTTTTAACGAAGCCAACTTTTAAAAATTGAATAAGATGAAAAAGAATTTATTATATGTGACCTCATTTCTGGCTTTAACTTTTGGTAGCATCTCCTGCTCGGATTCATTCCTTGAGCTGGAGCCAAAAACAGGCCAGGTTGAAGCCAACTATTATAAAACAGAAGATCAGGCTTTCCTTGCCGTTACAGCTGTTTATGATGCCTATTCTGTTCAGAACTGGCAATTTGTGCCGGTTATGTCCGATATTTTTTCAGATGATGCTTTTTGTGGCGGTTCGAATATCAGCGATATGAGCCAGTGGCAGGAAATGGAAATGTTTGCCATGACTCCGGAGAACAACTCTTCAAAAGATTTGTGGAACAGGTGCTATCAAGGTATTTACCGGGCAAACCTTTACCTGCAAAAACAAGACGGGGTTGAATGGGAAACCGATGGCCTGAAAGAAAGGCTGGAAGCCGAAACGTTATTCCTTCGAGCCTATCTCTACTGGGACCTGGTTCGTCACTATGGCTATGTGCCCCTGATTACAGAAGTGCTCCCAAGCGTTGATGATTATAAAAACATTCCGCAAAATACGCCGGATGAAATTTTCACCCAAATTGCCAGTGATTTATTGAAAGCCGCACAGGTATTGCCAGTCCAGATTTCTGCTAATGAAAAAGGCCGCATCTCGAAAGGGGCAGTTCAGGCATTAATAGCCCGTATTTACCTGTACCACGAAGGGTTTGCCAAACCGGTGATTGGTACTGGCAGCTGGACAGACGGAACAACAACAATCGACAAAGCTTATGCAACTTCTGCGCTGGAAGCTGTTATCTCAAGCGGTCAATACTCGCTTGTTGCTGATTATGACGACTTGTGGGATTGGGAAAATCAAAACAACGCTGAATCGATCCTGGAAATCCAGTATTCTGACAAGGCCAAATCAGGCGACTGGGGAGGCTGGAACATCAACGGGAACTTTTCTTGTGTTTGGCTGAGTGTCCGTAACCCGGAAGGCGATGGAGGGTCAATTTTCCCCGGATGGTCATTTGATGTTCCAAGCTGGAGCCTTGTCAATGAATTTGAAGATGGCGACCCGCGTAAAGATGTAACAATCTACAATGCGGACGAGAGGTTGACCAAGTACACCAAAGGATTTATGAACACAGGCTTTTTCAACAGAAAGTACATGGCTTTGAATGCCTATATCGGCGCCGGTGGTGACCCTAACCATAATTTCCAGCGCAACTTTATTGACATTCGTTATGCCGATGTATTGCTGATGGCTGCCGAGTTGAACCTGAATGATAACCCGGCCAAAGCATTGGGTTATTTCAACCAGGTACGAACCCGTGCGCTGGGGGCAAACGCTGCTAAGTCTTCAATCACCCTGGATGATATTTACCACGAACGCCGTGTTGAATTTGGAGGTGAAGGCCTTCGCAAATGGGATTTGCTCCGCAGAGGAAATGATTATGCTGCTGCTAAAATCAACGCCAGCTTCAATGTTCCGGCGGGCATTCCAAATCCGTCAGACTTTACGGTTCGCACATTCAACCCGAATACCTGGGGCATGTTCCCGGTTCCTGCAAGCGAAATCCGCAATACAAACGAGGGGGTATTGTCTCAAATGGTACCTGCTTATAAATAAGAGGGTAAGGAACAATTTTTATTGAATATCTAAAAAACTGATAAAATGAAAAAAGCAAAATATATACAGAAACTTGCAGGTATGGCAATGCTCTTCCTTGCCCTGTTTGCCTGTTCTCCCGAAATAGACGACTCGGTTGATATTGGGACAGCTCCAACTGAAGACCAGCTTGATTTTACAATTGCCCCGGGATCGACGGATTTTAAATTTGTACTGACCAATACCTCTTCAATTGCGGGGATTGTTTCGTGGGATTTAGGAAATGGAAACAAGTCGACCAATGCATCACCAACTGCAACCTATAATTTGCCGGGCGATTATACGGTTACCATGACCCTGATCACCAAAGGAGGACTTGCAACAAAATCGAAAGTGTTGACCCAAACCAAAACAAACTACGCCATCTTCACCGATGATAAATATGTTTTCCTGAGTGGCGGGGTTGATGATCTGGATGGCAAGACCTGGGTACTGGATGCAGCTACAAAAGGCCATATTGGTGTTGGGCCAAGTGATAGTCCCAACGGAACAGGTCTTGAGTGGTGGTCTGCCGACCCTTACGTGAAAAGCGGAACAGGATTATATGATGATGAAATCACATTCACACTGAATGGGTTCATTGTATCGTATGAAAATCACGGGGTTAGCTATGTGAAAGGTTACCGGAAGGATGATGCCAACCTGGCTTCGATTTACCTGAACCCTGTTCAGAATAAAGATGACTGGGATGTTGAATATGCTACACCGGCAAACGGGACCTGGAGCATTGATGAGAAGTCGGATGGCTTTTACCTGAAGCTGAATGGTGAAAAACCAATCTTTCCGTGTTTTGATGTGGGTGCCATGAACGATGAATAT
>JBNKTK010000073.1:0-19254 GCA_050298035.1 Mangrovibacterium sp.
ATTTCAGCTTTAGCCCGGTTGACTGGAAGGTCGGGATCAGGCAAACCTGAGCCTCTTCAATCAGGTGGTTCATCTCCTCGATGGAAATATTGGCGATCAATGTTACATGCGGAATTGACCTTACCTGTTTCACCAGCCAATCGGGCGGGTTCTTCCCGGCAATAATAAACGGAAGGGTAATTTCGCTGAATATATTATCCAGCAAATACCGGACAACCTTCAGGTTCTCTTCCACCCCCAGGTTGCCATGGTAAAGCACATACTCGCCCTTTCCTTTTCGTGATGTCACACTGGTAAAAGGATGAAAAGCCGGCAAAAACATCGAGTTCCTGTATTTCCCGGCGAAATACTGATGCTCGGTCAATGAGATAGGTAACACATGGGTTGCATGGACAAGCTTGCGCTCGAAAAGCTTTAGTTTGAGTGATTCGAGCAGGTAATAATACCTATTTACGGAGGCAATATTGGCATTCCACAGGTGAAAATAATAATCGTGCTCGATATTATGCGCCCTTACAAATTTGGGATAAGCCGCCAGCAGCGGATGATCGAGGTAATAGCACGTGTGCAGCCCTTCGAACAGCACGGGTGCAATTTCTTCCATCAGGTTTTCCAGCAAATCAGAGTGTTTGCGTGTGCGCACGATAAACGGCAACAGCGACAACTGTTTGATCCATTTATTCCGGCGAGGGTA
This sequence comes from Mangrovibacterium sp., assembly GCA_050298035.1. Classification (GTDB taxonomy): domain Bacteria; phylum Bacteroidota; class Bacteroidia; order Bacteroidales; family Prolixibacteraceae; genus Gaoshiqia. The sequence continues at coordinate 695 of JBNKTK010000073.1, forward strand.
ATAATGTACCTTCAGGCACAATTCGTCAAGCTCAGGGGCTGGCCCGCGCCCGTAATCAAAACAATGGAGAATAACCTCAACACCAACCTTTTTCAGCGCTTCCAGCTTATAAAAAACATCAATTACGCCCCCATAATTTGGCGGGTACGGAACATCAAAACTGATAATGTGAAGCCTTTTTCCCATGCGGGATTAAAAGTAAATAAAAAACCGCAAGTAATGATACCTGCGGTTGCTCGTTTTGTGTTTCAAAAATCTATTCCGTCAATTTAATGTTGCCATACCGGCTGCGCAGGATCACCTGCCTGTTTCCCGGGGTCCCCCCAACTGTTCCTTTCACCCGCAGGGTATTGTTGTCTTTCATTCTGTTACCGCTAAATTCGCCGGTCGGATATTTTACATCGCAATAGTCGCATTCGGCATCCAGGTTATAATCGGTTTCGTCTATTCCAAGCGAAATACTGCCGTAGCTGTTGGTTATTTCAACTTTACTGAAACCGGCGCTAACCTCATCCACCCGCACCGAACCGTACTGGGTATCAATAACCAGGTTCTGTTTCAGCTCTTCAATTTTGTAATTGGTGTATTTTGAATTAGCCGCCAAACTGCCAACCTCTCCAATACTTACCCCGTCATATTTCGACTCAAGCTGAAGGTCTTTCACTTCCTCAAAGTTTAGTCCCGAATATTTGCAGTCCAGTTTAGCCCGGCCAATTTCGCCAACAAACAACTTCGAGTAGCGGATTTCACTGTTCAACTGGTTTACCGATTCGATATCGGCCTTTCCGTAAGCCAAATCCAGCCAGGCATCGGTACCGGGTGGCACACTAAGGTTGCCAGCCGTGAAGTTTCCGTAAGCGATCTCAAAATGGCCTTTGCCTCCGAGGTCTTTCATCACCACATCACCGAACTTGTTGGCAACGGTCAGATCACGGTCTTCGGGAATATTGATGGTATAATCAATCGAGAAATTTTGCTTGGTCTTAAAGTTTTCGGTGATAATGGTTTCAACCTTAAGCAGGCCACCGCTTCTGTTGATGTTGATTTTTATCAGATCGAGCATTGCATTGGCTTTGGCTTCGTTCCCGTTCTCAATCGTTATCACGGCAGTTACGGTTACCGAATCGCCACCAAGGTCGTTAATTTCAATTGTCCCAAACTTGTTGGTAATGTCCAGCGCCGTAATTTGCGATTTCACAAATCCCCGGTGCACAGTCCGGCCGTATTCGGTTGCACTTGCCACAAACGGTAGCACAGCGAACAAGAGGATTAATAATTTAAATTTCAGTTCCATCTTTGGTCAATTTTTGTTGTTTAATATCTTCCAGTTTCGTAATAATCATGGTGATAATGCTAAGCTTTGCCTGGTACAGTTCGAGCATGGCATTTATCACGCGCTCGTCCTCAGGGTTGGCTTTCAGTTCATTTTGCAGCCGGGAATAAGTTTCATCAAACTCTTTCATTTCCTGTTCCATGGCCTGCTGTTCTTCTGCCGAAATAATGCCGTCCTTTATGAGTTTGTCCCATTCGTGTAATCCCTGATCAATGGCAGCAGTATAGTAAAACTCCGCTTCGCCATACTCCGGCGACACCGATGCCAAACTAACAGGCTGCACCTCTTCCCGGTCCAGGTACATCCGCACCTGGTTTCCGATGAGCAACACGAACACGACTGCCGCGGCTACCTGCAACCAGAATTTAGGCGAAAGCTTTTTCTTTTTGCTGAATGCCCTATCCAGTTTTTCTTCAAACCGGTCGAAGTGCCCGATTGGAGCCTCATCATCAAATGCGTCCCTGTTTTCCCGAATGGCCTTTTCCAATAAATCTGTCATTTCTTTCGGTATTAATTAAATGAAAATACTTCGTCTTTCAATAAAAACTCCCTCAGTTTCTTTTTGGCCCGCAATAATTGTGATCGCGAGGATGAATTGCTGATGTGCAGGATTTCTGAAATTTCGTCGTGATCGTAGCCTTCAAGCAAATACAAGCTTAACACAACACGATAACCTTCGGGCAATTTCATGATAGCTGCTTTGATTCTCTGAACATCGATTTCCTTTGTTTCCATGAAAGGGTTTTCCTCAGCATCAAGCAGTTTTTCGTTAATCTCCTCAAAAACGACTTTTCGCTTTTTCAAACAATCCAAAGAACGGTTGACCACAATTTTTTTGAGCCAGGCGCCAAAACTTACTTTTCCTTCATAGCTGTCAATCTTTTTGAACGCGCTTAAAAACGATTCCTGCATAATATCCTCCGCATCGGTTTCATTGCCAACAATCCGCAAGCTGGTGCTATACATCGATTTATAGTACAACTTGTACAACTGAAACTGAGCATCACGGTTGCCTTGCCTGCAACGGTCAATAATCTCCTGGTGGATATTTTTGTACAGCGTGTCCAATTTTGATTTTTAAGCTATGTTCTGATCAAAAGACGAACCGGCGCTAAAAGATGTTGCATCAGGAATGTCTTTTCATCTCAAAATATTTATTGCAAATGGAATGCAACAGGTGAATGTCACCCTCTCCCAATAAACTCAAGCGTTCGAGAATCCGCGGATAAATGGCTGATTCTTCCTTAAAATCAAGCTCCAGCAAAATAGTTGCTGCTTTTTCCTTCATCGACCGGAACCCGTTTTCATTCACAGCCCGCACTTCCTCCTGCCCTTCGGTATTTAATACCGACAGCTCGTAGGCGTACAACATGATTGCCTGTGCCAGGTTCAGCGACGGATACACGGTTTGCAGGGGAACAGTGCTGACAACATCGCAGCGTCTCAGCTCTTCATTGCGCAAACCGGAGTCTTCGCGCCCAAAAACCACGGCAACCTTCCGTACCGAATTGCCTTTTGCCTGAATGAGCCCGGCCAGTTCACGTGTCGATAAATAATCTTCTTTTACCAGCCGCTGCTTGGCTGTTGTTCCAACGATAAAATCAATGTCGGCAACAGCTTCCTCAAAGGTGGCAAAAACGTCGGCCTGCTCCAAAATATCATTCGAAGCGTGTGCCAGCCAGCGCGCCGGATCGCTCAGGTGATCGCAGGGATTGACCAGCCTCATCTCCCGAAAGCCCATGGTTTTCATGGCACGGGCTGCTGCACCCACATTTTCGGGAACAGCCGGTTCAATCAGAATAAATACAACATTCATAAAGCTTGTTTTTGCAAATATAACGGACAAAGCCCAAATGCAAGGACATTCGGGCTTTTTAAACAGAAGACGGGTTAGTTTCTACTGATTGCAATATTGAACTGCTTTCAACAGATCTTCTTCCTTATTTAATTTCAATTTTTCGGATTTCACCCAAGAAGAGATGCCGGGTTTTACCTGTTCAAGAAGTTCCATTGTTTTCTTTGCGTTAGCGGCTTTTTCAGCTGGTTGTCCATTTACCGAAAGATACATATCCGGAGACATCAGAACAAATTGAGGTGGAACCGGGTCTTTAAAAGCTTTTACCGGTTCTGCGGCACGGAAACTTACCCGGTGCTTTTTCAGCAGCATCGCGTCTCCGTCAGCAAGTACCTGGAAAAACCCGTTTTCCGTCCTATTCCCCACGGCATACATTAAATACTTAAAATCGTTTTCGCCAATTTTAAACCATTCATAACGAGACGGCTCTACAATCTCCATCACCCCTCTTTTTTGGGTGTTGAATTCCATATTATCGGTGTAAATATTATAACGCAAGGGCACATCCTTGAATGAACTACCATTAGGCAAGATGATCAGGCCGGGTACAAATTCCCTGTCCAGATACGGCGAGCCCTGCACATCATCGTAAGTCAGTTCCTTATTCAAATCGGCAAATGAATTAACAACACCGTATGGGGCAAAATTCTCAAAATCATAAGCGGTCCGCACCTGCGAAAATACATGCAGTCCAACCACCAGGAACAAAAGGTTCAGAAACACTTTCTTCATATCAATTGTTAGATTATCAACAAAAAAGGGGAACTATTTCCCGGATAGTTTTAAAGATAGTGTTTTTATATCATCTTTGCTTTTGGCAACTTTACATTTTCAACAAAGAGTCCGATTCAATGGATAAATAACAAATTAGCATGTCACATCAACATACACATTCACATACGCAGCAGCGACTGGGACTAACAATCGTTTTGAATGTTGTGATAACGATTAGCCAGTTCATCGGGGGAATGATTTCCGGCAGTTTGGCACTGATTTCGGATGCCACGCACAACCTGAGCGATGGCGTGGCCGTTTTGCTTGCCTACATTGCCGACCGACTGAGCCACAAAGAACGGACAGCCAAAAGCACCTTCGGGTACAAACGGGCCGAAATCCTGGCTGCATTCATCAACTCGCTGGTATTGATCGCAATTTCGTTTTACCTGATGATTGAAGCCGTTGAACGTTTTGTTGACCCAAAAGCTGTTGATTTCCGCTGGATGCTGTGGCTGGGGGCTTTAGGATTGGTTGCCAACAGCTTGTCGGTTTTCCTGTTACACGAAGACAAGCACAACAACCTGAACGTGAAAGCAGCCTACCTGCACCTGCTGGGCGATGCACTGACTTCGCTGGCCGTAATTATCGGCGCTGTTTTCATCTGGCTGTGGAACTGGAGCTGGATTGACCCGCTCGTAACCATGCTGATCAGCTTCTACCTGCTATTTCACACCTTCAAATTGTTAAAAGAATCGGCCGAAATACTGATGCAGTTTGCCCCGACAAACATCAATACTGAAGAACTGAAAAAGCAAATTGAAAAGCTGGAACATGTTCATCGGGTGCACCACATTCATTTGTGGCGATTAACCGACAGAACCGTGCATTTTGAAGCACATGTTGAACTGGATCTCGATCTGCATCTGTCAAAGACAGACAAAATCAATGAAGAAATCACCCGGTTGCTGCACCGCGAATTTAGCATCGGCCATGTCACCCTTCAGTTTGAATTTGCCCGTCCCGATTGCTGCGAATGTTAGTTTCCGAAATTATCCGGCAAACTGAAGTTCGCTCAGGGTAGAATACAAACCATCTGCGTCAGACAGTAGTTCTTCGTGTGTACCCTGCTGGGTGATCCGTCCCTGGTCGAGCACAATGATTTTATCGGCCTGGCGGATTGTTGACAAGCGGTGTGCAATAACAATCGAAGTACGGCCTTTCATCAGCTTTTCCAGCGCTTCCTGCACCAGGCGTTCCGATTCGGAGTCAAGCGACGATGTTGCCTCATCCAGGATCAGGATGCGGGGATTTTTCAACACAGCACGGGCAATAGCAATGCGCTGGCGTTGTCCGCCCGACAGTTGAATGCCTCTTTCGCCAACCACGCTGTCCAAACCTTCGGGGAAAGACTGGATAAATGTCCAGGCATTGGCTTGTTTGGCTGCTTCAACTATTTCATCATCGGTTGCATCCAGCTTTCCGTAGGCAATATTCTCACGAATGGTACCACCAAATAAAAAGACATCCTGCGGTACCACGGCAATTTGAGAACGGAGAACTGTAAGCGGAATGTCCCGGCTGTCCTTCCCATCAAACAAAATCTGCCCCGCAGTGGGATTGTAAAACCGCATCAGCAAGTTGATAATTGTTGACTTTCCGGCGCCGCTTGGCCCCACTAAAGCAACCTGCTGGTTCGGGTCGATCGTCACCGACAAATTATTCAGTACCTCAATATCCGTGCGGGTCGGGTAATGAAATGAAACACCCTGAAAGCGGATGTCACCCTTCAACAAATCCTTCGGGCTGATTTCACTTTGCGGCACAATTTCTTCAACCGGTTCGTCCAATATCTCCAACAGGTTTTCGGTGGCGCCAACCGTTCGTTGCAAGCGGGCATACACATCGGCCATTCCTCCCATCATACCTGCAATAAAACCACTGTACAAGATGAATGAAAACAACTCGCCGGCAGCCAGGTGTCCGTTTGCAATAAGAATGGTACCGCGCCAGATTACGGCAACCATCGAACCAAACATGCCCAAAATCATAAAAGCAGAAAACGATCCGCGGTACAAGCCTTCCAACATGCCGGTTTTTGCAACCTCGTTGGTTTTGTCTGTATAGCGGTCAATTTCGTAAAACTCGTTGGCATAAGCCTTCACGTTCTGTATTCCCTGCAAAGTCTCTTCAACAATGGTGCTCGAATCGGCAACCTGGCTTTGTATCTTTTTGGAAAAACCACGGATAAAACGCCCAAACACGATCGCAATCATCACGATCACCGGCAAAACCATCAGCATAAACAGGGTGAGTTTTGGCGAGATAAAAACCAGCAAAATAATTCCCCCGGTGATGATGAGTATCTCACGCAAAAAATCGGCAATTGTTGATGTTAGCGTATCCTGCAGCAGCGAAATATCGGAGGAAATGCGGCTGGTCAACTCTCCTACCCGGCGTTTCAAAAAGAAACTCATGGGCAACTGAAGCAAATGACTGTAAGTTTTCTGCCTGATCGCAGCCAATGTTTTTGAAGTAACCCGGACAAACATGTTTGTCCGCATAAAACTAAAAATCGACTGCAAAATCAATACCCCAGCCAGGGCCAACACCACCCTATTAATTTCAGACTGTGGCCTTCCCTGGTTTCCGTAATCAACCAATATCCCTAAAAACCGGGGCAATGCAAGCGTGGCCCCACTCGTCAGCAATAAAAAAACAAGGCCGGTGACAAACTCGGCCTTAAATGGTTTGACAAACGAATACAAACGCATTGTTTTTTTCAGCGACTCACGACTTAAACGTTTTCTTGTTTTCTTGTTTTCCATAGTTTTTCAATTCCAATCCCGAGATACAATCATTCTGCAATCTCCCGGTAACTGACACAAAAAACAGTTTAAAATTGATTTGGTTTATCGTTTCAGTCCAAAGTTTCTTTCTGGGCGGAATCTTTGGTCCCCTCCTGCCCCGGATGGAAGCATTTCCAGCGTTCACGCCGGATTTTAGACCATTCATTTTTGAATTTTTCCCGTTCCTCCGGGGTCATGCTTTTTAGTTTTTCATGAAATGAGGCATAATAAGGGCTACGTGTCCGGTGAAAACCGAAGCCAAAAAGCAACCGGCAAAGCAAGAGCAACAATACCGCCTGCCAGAAAGTGATCTCGCCCAGCCGGAACAAATCCGGCATAATGGCGTTCCAGATCAGCATCGTAAGTGCACCAAAAATTGCAATTGCTGCAACTATGACCAATGGTGCAAAAAATAGTTTTTGTTTTTTTGAAATAAACATGGCTATCAAATCATAAGGTTAAAAATTCATTGTAAAAAAGACCAAACCAGTCCCTCAAGTGCAAAATAGCATACCGTTTGCGTGAAATGAGCGTATTGACCGGCTCTCCGGTAATCCGGGCAATTTCTTTGAATGAAAGGCCTTCCAGTTCAGTCATCTCAAACACATAGCGCTGCTCAGGCGGAAGTTCTTCAAGGGCTTTTTCCAGTTCAACCCAAAACAGCTTTCTCACCATTTCAGCTTCCGGGGTATTTTCGCTGTCGAACAACAAATTGCCGATCGCATTCCAATCATCGTCCAAATCATCGGCATACTCCGGCAACAAATCAGGTTTCTTTTTCCGATACAAGTCCGTTATTCGGTTTCGGGCAACAGTAAAAAGCCAGGAAGTCAGCTGATCAACAGGCTTCATCAAATAATCAGCCTCCGACAGTTTGTAAAACACTTCCTGCAAAATATCATCGGCATCTTCAGCTTGTTTTACCCGACGGCGGATGAAAACATACAGTCTTTTACCGTATGTACGGAATGCTTCTGCAATATTTGAGTCAGTTGGTAACTCCATAGCAGGAATTTCAATTGAAGATGTTTCCATGTTAGGATAAGACGAAACACCCTCGAAAATATTTTAAAGAGGGGCAATTTATCAATTCATGGAAAAATTGATACGGAAAAACCGGCAAAAGAGTGACAGAATCAGGTTAATTGCCCAAATACGAAACTTTCAGGTGATAGCGACGGGTCGTTTTCTGATCTGCAATTTTCAGGAAATAAATCCCGGGACGGCTACCGGCAAAATCAAAATTCAACCAAAAATCATCCGGTTGGCTATAAACCACGTTAATCTGCCTCCCCATCAGGTCGAAAACCTGAACGATTTTGGGATGGATCGCTTCTTCAAATTTTAGAAACAATTTTTGGCCGCCACGAAATGGATTGGGATAAGCAATTACTCCAGCCTCTGTATTCTTGTGATCCGGGTTTAGCATCGTAGTGTCAATATTGCACAAAACAGCTTCCATCAAAATAGACGAACCTTCAATGGTACCGCTCTTTTCGTTGTAGGTATACCACTCACCTCCATCCTTTATAAAAAAAGTATTTCGGGGCTCAACAACCCGTTTGGCCAGGTATACCGAAAAAGTATCCGTTGCAGCGATATTATCAATTGAATAGGAAATAAAAAAGTTGCCGTCGGTTGGTATCGGTTGGTTAAATTCGAAGTAATTCATCACTCCGGAATCGATATCCCGCAACAGAAAGTTCTGTGAATAAAGTAGATTGCCAGGGGAAGCGATCCCATTAAAAACGTCAATCCTTATCGACGAAGATGACGAACTATTTGCAACATAAGCTTTGGCAACCCCCAACGAAACGCCGGTAACATCGCATTCGGAATCAAAAGTAAATTTCTCGGCAAACGAAGAAAAACCGTAATCATTTGTTCCCCCCCAATAACCTTTAAAAGCCGACTGCCCCATGATTTTTAAATTCTCATGTTTGTCGGCATCTTCAAAATTGGTAAAAGCGCCACACAAATCATTACCGGTATACGGGTTCATTCCATCCAGCGAGGTAGCATTGGTGTTTGCCGGATCAAGCCATTTTTTCAACTGTTTGGCCGCATTCGGATAGTAATCCCACACAATGTTAAAACGGGCAAAATAATCCTCAATAGGAAGCGAACAGGTAGCAGTTCCGCCGGAAAGAGAACCAACCATGTGCATATCCTGGTCAATCATGGCTGCTCCAGACGACCCTCCTTCAGTCGTACCTTCTTCCCAATTACCAATATAAAAGAAAGCATTCTTAATGAATTCGGATCTAAAAGACTTGATTAATGGGGAATGCCTGTCGACCGATATTTTTTTGATATCACCTATCGGATGATGGATACACACGCTTGATTTTGGTATCGTATTGGCATGGCTCCAGCCCAAATAATACGGGCGGAACGATTTTGGTGGTTTCACACTGAGTTCCACCAGACTAAAATCCAGGCTGTCCGATTCAGCTTTCAAGGTACTTCCGCTAATCGAATGGTTCACCTCTCCGTCGATGCTCCCGCAATAAGGCGATTCGTAATTAAACAAAAACACGCTCTCCGTTGCTTTCACGGCATCGTCAATGCAGTGCCCCGCCGTGTAAACGTATGGTGTTTCATCATTTTTGGTATTGTTGAGCAAGGTTCCGGTGCACAATTCGGTACCACTGATCAAAACCCGGCAAACACTGTTTGCTGCCAGTCGGTATTGTTCCAGGTAATCACAGTTCACATTCACATTGCACGACCCGGATTCGCCAAGCGGCCGACGATCACCAACAATCGATTTAATGCCGACAAAATCATAATTTACAGATTTGACAGACAGTTCACCTGAAAATGCAACATTTTCGGGCTCTTCGTATTGAATGATTAGCCGGTCGCCCACCACCGGCATGGTGGCAAATTTCCCGTCTGGTTTATTGTTCTCTGAAGTAAAGGCACCCAACAAATCGGCCATGTCTTCCGAAAACAGAAATAATCGCGCCCCATCGGGCAAATTATATTTATCGAAAATAAGGTTGAGTGTTTTTGCCCCGGCAGCATGTAGCTTTAACTGCCAAACATTAACCGGCCCCATTTGATACCACGTACCCGAATTCTGCAAATTAAACTGTACAGGGATAGGATGTGCAAACCGAAACGGTTTGAGCCATTTGCCATCTTTATCCTCCTTTTCCTTTTTAATCGATGAAAAATCAGGGACTGACAACTCAACAAAATCAGATCCTTTTGCCGACTTCAAATTATTTAGCAGCAAGGGTGTCCCTCCCTGGGATAATTGAGCACGGGCAATGGTTGCAACTGCGAATAAAAAAACAAAATTGAGAATTAGCTTCCGAAACATTCTTCTTCATTCAGGTTGTTCAAAAATAAACAAAATAGCTTCCCAAACAGATAAAATTTCCATTATTAAACTGAAAGATGATACATTTGAAAATGTAACAATTTTCTGCGGAAAATGATTTTCATCCAATATAAATAGGTACTTATTATGAAGGTTTTGGTGATGTACGTAAATGAATTCAGCTATCAGCCCGCTGAAAAAAATCTTGAAACTGCCGAAGAGATTACGGGAGGGGCTTCTTTTTCGGAAGCAATTCTTGCCTTTATTCAGGTGGAAGAAAAGGATGAAGAGAAGGATGTCAACTCCCGGGAGAAAAAACTGGTCAACCACCTGAAATGGACAGCCCGTAAAAACAAAACCAAACGGGTCATCCTGCATTCATTTGCCCATCTTTCCGAATCGAAAGCCTCGGTTGACTTTACCCACGAACTGTTTAACCTGGCTGAAAAGCGACTGCAAAACGCCGATTTCGAAACGGCTCAAACCCCATTCGGCTACTTTCTGGATTTAAAAATTGATGCCCCCGGTTTTTCGCTGGCACGCATTTGGGCTGATTTATAATGAAGATTGTCAATTTACATACTCATTTAAACCTGATGAAAAACCAGGTTGGCCTGATAAACCATCCGGCACAGCTCGATTTTTCGCCTGACGAAAATCAATATTATTCGGTTGGGCTGCACCCCTGGGATATTCCGGAAGCAAACCTTGCAACGCTGACAGAACTGATAGATACGCTTGCCGCCAATCCGCAAGTGCTCGCTATCGGCGAATGCGGGTTGGATCGTTCCATCGAAACCGATATGCAAACACAACTGAATGCGTTTGTTCCTCAAATCGAAATTGCCGAAAAACACCAAAAGCCACTTATCATCCATGCCGTTCGCAGCTATGCCGACCTTCTTCAACTAAAAAAAACGAGAACGTCACAAATACCCTGGATTTTACATGGCTATAACGGGAACCCGGAAACAACCAGGCAACTGGTTAAAATGGATTTTTACTTCTCATTTGGGGCAGCACTTTTAAAAGATCAGGACAAGCTGAACAAATCGCTGTTGCTGATCCCAACAGACCGGCTCTTTTTTGAAACAGACGAAAGCTCCGTTAATATTGAAAGTATTTATATTTTTGCCGCCTCAATCCTGGGAATCAACAGTAGCGAACTGCATTCCCGGGTTTATTCTAACTTTCAACGTGTATTTAAAAGATGAAAAACTGGCAGGAAAGAACAACCCTGATGCTTGGTGAGGAAAGATTGGAGAAACTAAAAAACGCTCATGTGCTGGTTGTTGGACTTGGCGGCGTGGGTGCTTATGCCGCTGAACAAATTTGCCGGGCCGGAGTGGGCAAAATGACGATTATTGACGGCGATGTGGTTGAGATGACAAACCGGAACCGCCAGCTTCCGGCACTAATCAGCAACGAGGGCAAAGCCAAGGCCGAAATAATGGGACAACGGTTTAAAGATATCAACCCGGATATTGAACTGCGAATCATCAACGAATACCTGAACGGCGAACGGATGGCCGAGATACTGGAAGAAACTGACTACGATTTTGTTGTTGATGCCATTGACACCCTTTCGCCCAAAGTATTCCTGATTTACCACAGTGTGCAACGTGGCCTGCCGGTTGTCAGCTCAATGGGCGCCGGGGGAAAATTTGATCCCTCGCTGGTGCAGATAAGCGATATTTCAAAATCATTCAACTGCAAACTCGCCCGCATGCTTCGGAAAAGACTCTACAAACTAGGCATCCGCAAAGGTGTCACTGTTGTTTTTTCGCCTGAGGAAGTTGAAAAAGAACGGGTTAAAATCGAAGAAAGCCGGAATAAAAAATCGACAGTGGGCACAATCTCCTACATGCCCCCCATCTTCGGATGCTTTTGTGCCTCGGTTGTTATACGAAACCTGCTAAAAGATTGAGGAATTTGACACCGGATTTGGTAAATTTGTGCGGACACGAAAACAGTAAACCATGAAAACAAAATTTACGATTCCCAAAATCCTTCTATTTGCTGCAATCCTGCTTCAATCTTGTGCTGTTCCCAAAAGCATCGTCCGGCTTGAACCAAACCGCGAACCAGACAAATGGCTTTACGGACAAGCCTTCATCAGCGACTCCATCTACGGAATCCATTATGAAGTCGCTTTCGACCGTTTGGAAGACAACCGTTACTTGTTCGATTTTCACATCACCAACCGATCAAACATGCCCATCTTGATTGATCCGGCTACTTTTTACTGCATGCCTTTCGACGGTTCAATGGCACCATTGGTTGCAGACAGCATTGCCGCAATAGATCCGGAGATGGAGATTCTCACCATCGATAAAAACATGTCGAGGAATGAGGCACGGCGAAAAAACCAGCTAGGTGTTGCACTAGCAGCAGTTGGTGTAGGTGTAGTAACTGCAATAATCACCAACACCGACGATAACCCGCATAACGATTACCTCGGAGAAGAGATAGCCGACGATATGATTGACGAAGCCCGGATTTCAGACATCGAAAATACAACCGAAGCTTTTAATCTGAATGATCTTCGCGATCTTTGGTCAACTTCAACAATACGGAAAACAACCTTGGAAAGCAATTATGCCATGTACGGCAAAGTATTTTTCCCGGCATTTCCGCAAACAACATACTTTAAAATTTATCTGCCGGTTGATGACAACCTGATCGAGTTCACCTTCAAACAAATACAATTCCCAGCTAATTAAACTCGACTACAAATCCGGTACAAACTGAATATTCCAAAGGGAAAATTATTTAAACTTTTTCTAAATAGACATTGTTTTTATAAAAACATTTTCTAGGTTTGCAGAACATTTAGCGGCATTATTTAATGAACAACAGCAAAACATATCAAATACGCTTCTCAATTCAATCCATGAATTGTGCTGTTGCTTCTATGCCATCCATGTCTATGTGTATGCGATAGCCTTCATTCGGTATTCGTATGAATATGGTTTGAAGGCGTGCAAAAAACCCAGAGTTAATTTTCCTCAGATTTATTTTTTCAAATTCAGTTTATGCCAGATTGCATTGTCAGGTTTGGCGGGAATAATATTAAAGAACCGCAGGTTATTTCGACCTTGGTGAGCTTGCTAAAGAATACCGGATTAAGCCATATTCTTACCATATCGGCCACCAACGAAATACAAACCATTTTAAACAAAGGGATAAAAACGCTGAGCGCTGCCGACAATGAGCCGGCAATTATCGTAACAGCCATCCATAACGAAATCGCCCAAATTAAAAATCAATTTGGGTTGACTGAAGTTCCGAACTTGTCTCCCTTGCTGGAGAAGCTGGAAACCCTGTTAAAAGGGATTCACTATACTGGTGATTTCTCGCTTGCCTTGCAAGACCAGGTCATCTCGTTCGGAGAACGGATTACCACGGCTTTACTTGCAGAAATCCTTCAGCAAAACCAGGTGGATGCAAAACTTGTTTTCCCGGAAGACATTGGCCTGCTGGTCACCGAAGAATACGGAAATGCCAGCATTATTGGCGATCAATCTGCCGATTCGGTAAGAGCCTATCCATGGGGCAAAATAAACCTGGTGCCCGGCTCATACGGAGTTACAAAGAATGGCAAGATTGCACGTGCCGGTTCCCGTGCTGCCGATTATACTGCCGCTGCGCTTTCGGCAATCTTCAATGCGGCCAGCCTGGAGCTGTGGCAAATCGGGAAACCATTTAAAACAGCAGACGAAGCTTTTGTTGAGAACCCGGCTTACATTGATAACCTGACCTATGCGGAAGCATCGGAACTTTCCTACTTCAATTATTCGGGAATTCATCCCAGGATTGTGGAACCGCTGATTGAAAAACACATTCCGATCCATGTTTATGAATTGAAAGACGGAGAAAAAATCCGGAGGACAACAATCAACTCAAAAGGTATCGTAGCCCCACAGGTTGTGAAAAGCGTGGCATATACCGACGACATTGCCATCCTGAAACTAAATGGCCCCGGTGTTGGTTTCAAACCGGGAATACTGGCCAAGGTTACCACAGCCTTCAGTAATCATCAGATCAACATCCGCTCGGTAATCACGGCACAAACAAGCATCAATATCATCCTCGATAAAGCTTCAATTCAATCGGCCCGGTTGCTCTCCGAAGAACTGATCCTGACTTCGGTCAGCCAGGTTGAAATTGCCGAACATGTATCATTGATCGCAATTGTCGGGCATGGTATGCAAGAAAACCACGGCATATCTGCCCTACTCTTTTCGGCCGTTGCCAAAAATAAGATCAACGTGCTCATCAGTGGTTCGGGTGCCTCCGACCTGGTAAGCTACCTAATTGTTGATGAAGCTGATAAAGCAAAAGCAATACAAGAAATTCATAAAATATTCTTCAAAAATTAATACCTAAAATTAAGAACAATGACTACTAAAAATTTAAAATTTGAGACCCTGCAACTGCATGCAGGACAACAGGCAGACCCCACAACAGGCTCGCGGGCGGTACCCATCTACCAAACAAGTTCATACGTGTTTAAAGATGCGGACCATGCAGCCAATTTGTTTGCCTTAAAAGAATTCGGCAACATTTACACCCGGATTATGAACCCAACCCAGGATGTATTCGAACAACGCATTGCAGCCCTTGAAGGCGGTGTTGCAGCTTTGGCAGTTGCGTCGGGACATGCGGCACAGTTTCTTATTTTCAATACGCTTCTGGAGCTTGGCGACAATTTTGTCAGCTCGCCATTCCTGTACGGAGGAACATACAACCAGTTCACTGTTTCATTCAAAAAACAAGGAATTGAAGCCCGGTTGACCGAAGATTTAAAACCGGAATCATTTGAAAAGCTGATTGACGAAAAAACAAAACTGATCTACCTGGAAACAATTGGCAACCCGGGATACGTTATCCCCGATTTTGATGCCATTGCAGCCGTTGCAAAAAAATACGACATCCCACTGGTTGTAGATAATACATTTGCCGGCGGTGGATACCTGTTCCGCCCAATTGAGCACGGGGCGAATATTGTTGTTGAGTCGGCCACCAAATGGATTGGCGGACATGGCACCAGCATTGGCGGTGTGATTGTTGACGCCGGAAACTACAACTGGGGCAACGGAAAATTCCCCGGCTTTACCGAGCCATCAGACGGATACCATGGGTTAAAGTTCTGGGATATTTTTAACTTTGACGGCCCGTTCGGAAACATTGCGTTCATCATAAAAGCGCGGGTTGAAGGCCTTCGCGACTTTGGTCCGGCAATCAGTCCGTTCAACTCGTTCCTGCTGCTACAGGGATTGGAAACACTATCTTTGCGTATGGACAGGCATGTTGAGAATGCGAAGAAACTGGCAGAATGGCTTGAAAAACATCCCAAAGTGGAAAGCGTAAATTACCCCGGGTTGAAAAGCAGTCCATCCTACGAATTGGCACAAAAATATTTCCCAAAAGGTCCGGGAAGTATGCTTTCGTTTATCGTGAAAGGTGATGTTGAAGAAGCCAAAAAAGTAGTTGACAGCCTGGAACTGGTTAGCCACCTGGCCAATGTTGGCGATGCGAAAACGCTGATTATCCAACCATCAGCCACGACACACCAGCAACTGTCAGCCGAAGCGCAAATTGCTGCAGGCGTGTACCCGGCACAATTGCGTGTTTCTGTTGGTTTGGAACACATTGAAGATATCATTGCTGATTTTGAACAAGCACTGAGCAAAATCGGTTAATTAAAAGATCAATCCCGGATGCCTGGTCATCCGGGATTTTAAAAACTAAAAATTACAAATTATGCCACTCAATATTCCGGACAAATTGCCGGCTATCGAAATGCTCCTGAAGGAAAACATTTTCGTGATTGATGCTACGCGTGCATCACATCAGGATATTCGTCCGTTAAAGCTTGTCATCCTGAACCTGATGCCTTTGAAAATCACGACAGAAACCGACCTGCTCAGGGTACTGTCCAATTCACCGCTGCAGGTTGAAATCGATTTTATGAAAATCAAGGATCATCAGCACAAGAACACTTCGGCCGAGCACATGAGAATGTTCTATAAAACCTTTGATCAAATCAGGGACAAAAAATATGATGGCATGATTATTACCGGCGCCCCGGTAGAACATTTGCCCTTTGAGGACGTGACTTATTGGGATGAAATGAAAGAAATCATGGATTGGTCGCTTCATCACGTGACCTCATCTTTCTTTATTTGCTGGGCTTCACAGGCAGCTTTGTTCCATTTCTACGGAGTCCCCAAATATCCACTTGAGAAAAAAATGTTCGGTGTGTTCAAACACAAAGTGTCTGACAATAAAATACCCATTTTCAGGGGATTTGATGACGAGTACTATGTTCCGCATTCCCGTCATACCGAAGTCAGGGCCAAAGACATTCAGAAAGTTTCCGGCCTGGAGATTATCTCTTCATCCAAAGAATCAGGTGTGAATATGGTGATGGCCAAAAACGGCCGCCAAATTTTCATCACCGGCCATGCCGAGTATTCGAGGAACACGCTGGACAACGAATACAAACGTGACAAGGCAAAGAACCTCCCAATAGACATTCCGGTCAACTATTACCCGGATAATGACCCAAGCCAAAAGCCAATACTGAAGTGGAGGTCGGCAGCAGATTTGCTGTTTACCAACTGGCTGAACTACTACGTTTACCAGCAAACACCTTATAACCTGGACGACATTAGCTAATCATCCAGAAATACAGCAGTTAATTGTCCTGTTTTGGTTATCACATTTAGAAACTGTTTAAATTTTATCCTTCCCTGTTTTTTTGAAATTCCTTAATTTTAACGAAACTAAAATCTAAACGTGATGTCAGAAAAAAAGAAATTTGCTGTTGTCCTGTCCGGATGCGGCGTTTACGATGGTGCAGAAATACACGAAGCAACATTAACGATGCTGGCTATCTCCCGCTCAGGTGCTACCTACGAAATATTCGCCCCGAACATTCCTCAGGCCCATGTCATTAACCACCTGACCGGTGAAGTGATGAAAGAATCCAGAAATGTTTTGGTGGAATCTGCACGAATTGCCCGTGGCAAAATAAAAGACCTAAAACAATACTCCCCTGCAAATTTTGATGCCCTCATCTTTCCCGGTGGATTTGGAGCAGCCAAAAACCTCAGTTCATTTGCATTCGACGGGCCATCCTGCTTGGTGAACCCGGATGTTGAAAATGCAGTGAAAGAAACGGTAAAAGCCGGTAAACCTATTGGTGCGCTCTGTATTGCACCTGCTGTTATTGCCAAAATACTCGGCGATGTAAAAGTCACAATCGGTCAGGATTCAGGTACTGCCGGAGCAATCGAAGCCATGGGCGGAAAGCATATCAATACAACCCACGGGGAAGTGATTACCGATACAAAATATAAACTGGTAACGACACCCTGTTACATGTTAAATGCATCGATTTCGCAAATCTTCGTCGGGGCAGAAAATATCGTAAATTCCATCTTGAAAATGATTGAATAGATTCAGCTGACAGCCTCAAATTCAATCATTTAATTATGCACATTCTTTCATATATATTTAAGACAAAAACATCTTTTTATTCAGTCATTCAATGGCATAAATCAGATATTTCGAGAGATTCTTAACATTAATTTCAGATAAGCCACCTATTTCCTTAGATCACTTTTAAATAACTTTCCCTACCCCCCCTTTGATGTTATAATTTCTATATTTGGCGCAAAATTCAGAGCGCAATCTATATCTAATACACTATTATGAAGCAAATCAAATACGTTACACCAGAAGAAGCCGTAAAAGTTATAAAATCCGGAGACCGTGTTCACCTTAGTAGTGTGGCAGTTACACCACACACACTAATTAAGCCAATGGTTGAGCGCGGACGTAACGGAGAACTTTATGATGTAAAAATCCAGCACATCCATGTGGAAGGCAAAGTAGAATATGCTGATCCTGAGTTTGAAGGAATTTTTGTATCCGAGCAATTCTTTGTGGGTGGCAACCTCCGCAAACAAACACAGGCTGGTTATGCCGACTACATCCCGGTGTTCCTCAGCGAAACCCAAAAGCTAATCCGCGAAGGATATTTGAAAGTCAATGTTGCCATGATCATGTGTTCAACTCCTGACAAACATGGTTTTGTATCATTAGGTACATCTGTTGATTCAACACTGGCAGCAGTTCAAAATGCAGATGTTGTTATTGCAGCAGTAAACCCGAACGTTCCACGTGCCTGGGGAGATGCAATGATCAGCATCAACGATATCGACATTTTTGTTGAAGACGACCAGCCATTGTATGCCCACGATATGGGTGAGTTAAGTGAGATTGACACAGCTATTGGTAAAAATGTTGCCGAATTGGTAGAAGACGGTGCTTGTTTGCAAATGGGTATCGGCGGTATCCCCAACGCAGTTTTGGCGCAGTTAGGTAACCACAAAGACCTGGGCGTACATACCGAAATGTTTGCTGATGGTATTCTTCCTTTGGTTGAAAAAGGTGTTGTAAACGGTA
>JBNKTK010000074.1:0-19236 GCA_050298035.1 Mangrovibacterium sp.
GAGTTGAAAAATCCTTTTCCCTTGTTTTCTAATTCAAAACCCCCGTAGGCCAATCCAAAAGCAAACTGCTCCTCAAAACCCCCCCCGCCATTCCGGTGCAGTCCGGAATCTGTTGGCTGTCCTGAATTTCCAAATCATCAAACCCAACCTGTCACGTAACCACTGCCGGGGTTTTTAACCACCGACAGGGTTCTTTCGATGCCCCGACAGTGGTTTTAAACCCTGTCGGAGGCTAACTAGATGACTCTGTCCCAACGAGGTAAAATATCAATAATCCGGATGGAGTTTTTGTATTTTCAACGGGTGTCGCGGTTTCCCAGTCTGCTGACAGTCAGGCGAACCGCGAAAAATGGACAGTTTTTTTCTGCCACAAAACGCTGTCAGGTCCGTCAGTTGCCGGACACTGACAGGTTACTGTCCCTCAATTCCCTCGTCATTCCGACGCAGGAAGGAATCTGTGTCAATTCCTGAATAACTCGGGACGACTCCGAAGGAGTCAAATATCAATAACCCCGGGTGGAGTGAAACGCAACCCGGGGATGGCAAGTACGGGAGGAAACAAGGCGCAGCCACCCGACCTTGGCAATGGAATGCCTCAGTTGGCATGCCTGCCCGGCCTTTTGACGGGCGCCGCATAGGAAAGCATTGTTTGGTCGGTTGATTTGTTGTTCGGAGGTTTTTTGAGAAAAAATAATTATTAAATTGTCGACAAATTCGAGGTTGAACCAGTGCCGAAACTAATAACCAAAATAAGTCTCAAATTTATTACTTTCCCTTTTTTGCTTTTATGCTTTGCATGGGCATACGGGCAGGAAATCCCGGATAGTATCCGGATCGAAATGTCCAAACTTAAGGACCGTGAAAAGGTTGACTTTCTTGGCAATTTATGCTGGAAGGTTCGTGAATCAGATCGCGACCTTTCTCTTATATGTGGCCGTATGGCCGTTGAAATGTCAGATAGCTTGTGCCTCCTTGGCGAAGAAGCAAAATATTCCAATTTTCTGGGTACTACCCTCCTTTATTATCATTCCAAACCTACCGAGGCTTTAAAGTATTTGAACAGGGCTTTTGAAGTGGCTGTGGAAATACGTGACTCCGTTCAGATTGGTTATGCTTTCAATAATATGGGCGATGTATTCAGCCTGGTAGGCAATATCCCTTTGGCACAGGCTTATGCTGATAGTTCCCTGTATTATTTTGAACGGTTAAACAATGCGCAGGGAGTGGCTTATTCCTATATTAACCTGGGGAAGGTATTTCTTCAGAAAAAAGATTACCCGGAGGCATTGACCTATTATCAGAAAGCAATTGATTTATATCCTCGGCACCGGAGCGAGAGTATTGTTTCGACGTCGAATATTGGGATTGCCCATGTTTACAGAGAGATGGGTGACCTGGACAAGGCCCTTGACTATTACCTGAAGGATTTGGGACTGACAAATCGCATGGGGGTAAAAACATTCCACGGCAGTACGCTTACCTGGATTGCCAATATTCAGGCAGAACAAGGGAAATATGCAGAGGCTCTTCAAAACTATAATCAAGCTATGAAGTTTTTCGACGAGCGGAACTACAGTTTGGGGATTGTAGATGTACACCTGGGGAAAGCTTTGGTTTTTGCCCGTTTGAAAAGGATAAACGATGGCAAGGCGGAACTTGAGCAGGCAACAACAACGGCCCGGGCGCTAAAACTACCTTCTACAATTCTCGAAGTAGAAAAAAAGCGCTTGAAATTCTATGACATTCTTGGAGAAAAACCGGTCGGGAGTAAGCTGGTTGAGGACTTTGTTGCCGTATATGACTCTATTCTGCTGGTACAACAGTATGAGACAATCGGCGAGATCAGGAAGAATAGCGAAGTGAACAAACATCTTCAACAGGTAGATACCAAATACAAGGATAAGAAGAATGAGGCTTTTAATTTGTGGTTATTAGCTGCTTTTTCCGGTGTCCTGGTCATTCTTTTAGTTTACAGGTATTTTAAAGATTTACGCCTCAACCGGGAGTTGAAAGCATTGATTGCCGGAAAAGACAAACTTTTCTCGATCATTTCTCACGATCTGAGAAACCCGTTTGTTGCCATTATTCAATATCTTGATTTGTTGAAATCGGGCTACCTGAACATCGATGAGCGACTTGATTTTATCAATCAGTTGGATCTGATCACTACCAATACTTATACGTTGCTGGATAACCTGCTCAATTTTTCAGCTTTCCGCACTGTAAAACCCAAATTGAGCCCGGGCAACATTAATCTGAATAAGTTGATGGAACTGGTTGAGGATACACTTCATGCTACCCTGGTACAAAAAAATATCAACATTGTCATGCAAACAGAGAACAAACAGGTGTTTGCTGACAAACGCATGTTGGAAGTGGTACTCCGAAACCTGGTTTCGAATGCCGTAAAATACAGTCCGCACGATAAGTCAATCATTGTGAAATCAATTCAGCCGGATCATGAATATGTGATTGAAGTGATTGACTTTGGGATTGGGATGACTAAGGAAGTTGCCCAAAAACTCTTCAACGATGTGTCTCCTGGATCCCGACCGGGGACAAATGGCGAAAGCGGCACCGGTATCGGGTTGCAGATTTGCCGCGAGTTTGTTGCCATGCACAACGGAAGGCTTACGGTAGATTCAGTTCCGGGGCAGGGCAGCACGTTCCGCATCCACCTCCCTCTTGAACCGGTTAAGTAAAACTTCACCCTTGTTAAAAACGGGAAAACGGTTTTTCCTTCCAAACGCTCGTATGTTTGTTGTCCTTCCGGATCGGATTTACTTTTTGTCTTCCTGCCCGGCTGTCGAGACATCGGTCAGACGGGAACACAAAAAGTAAACAAAAAAGTCAAGGCTGACGAGCCTTTTGAAAGAAAACTACGGATTGAAAATACCACGCAATCCAACTCGTCGTTCCTCCTCAAACAGGATTGCTTACCAGTCCCTTTGCATATTTTCGCCCTTGTTTTCTAATTCAAAACCCTCGTAGGCCAATCCCAAAGCAAACTGCCCCTTAAACCCCGGCCATCGCCTGTCGGCGAAACTGGAACTTGGATTGCTAAATTGCAAAGGAGATGTAAGCTGGGATAGCCCGGGTATCGCGGTTGAAAACCGCGATAAAATCGCTGAATTATTCTCAACTGTATTTGTCACCTTTCCCTGATCAGAATTTTTTCTACTAAAAAAGTAGGGTAACGGCGGATGCATCAGGATATAGAGCAAAGAACAATCAATTAAATAACGCATGTGCTGCCCGTGGGGGGAGGAAAAACTGATACGGGGCACATTAAAAAACAGGATTATGAGAAGGAAGATTGCAATGATGATTTTGCTGACAATTGGAATATCAGCATCGGTAATGGCACAAGACTGGCTGACGAGCCTGGAGCAGGCACAAACGAAAGCGAAGACAACAAACCGGAATATTCTGCTGGTTTTTTCCGGTTCCGACTGGTGTGTCCCTTGCATGAAACTCGAAAAGAATATCTGGGAATCCAACGAATTTAAAACCTTTTCAAAAGATCATTTTGTTTTGCTGAAGGCTGAATTCGTGAAACAAAAAAAGAATAAGCTAAGCGAAGAGCAGCAGTCATACAATGAAAAACTTGCCGAAAAATATAATCCGCAGGGCTATTTTCCGCTTGTTGTTTTGCTCGACAAAGAAGGAAAAGTAATTGGCAACACGGGCTATAAAAATGTGACCCCGTCGGAATACATCAGGCAACTGGAAAACTTAGAGCATCTGTAATATGAAGCTATTCACCCTGATTTTGCTGATGACCTTTGCCTTTCAGGCTTTTTCGCTTGAAACCTACGAGCGTACCCTGAAGCTGATGGGATCGCGCTACGAGATTACGGTTGTTGCCGGTAATGAAGAAGAAGGCAACCGGTACATCAATATGGCTGTGGATGAAATCAGCCGGATTGAGAAGATCATTTCGTCGTGGGACCCAAACTCGCAAACATCACAAGTCAATGCAAACGCGGGAATTGCCCCGGTGAAAGTCGATCCGGAACTTTTTCACCTGGTTGAACGTGCCCTGCAAATCTCGAAAGTTACCGATGGCGCTTTTGATATTTCGTACGCCGCCATGGACAAAATCTGGACGTTCGACGGGACGTTGCAGGAAATGCCCGATGAAGCTGTCATCCGGCAATCGGTGGCGAAAGTCGGGTACAAAAACATCATTCTTGATAAAGAAAAAGGTACGGTTTTTTTGAAACTGACGGGCATGAAAATCGGGTTTGGCGCTATTGGTAAAGGCTACTCGGCCGATAAAGCCAAGAAGCTGCTGATGGATGCCGGCGTTCCGGCCGGGATGATCAACGCTTCGGGCGACCTGAACTGCTGGGGGGCAAGACCTGATGGTACTCCCTGGTTGGTTGGCATTACCAATCCGATGAACAAAAACAATGTCTTTTCCTGGTTCCCGATCCGAAACAGTGCCGTGGTTACTTCGGGCGACTACGAGAAGTTTGTGATGCTCAACGGGAAACGGTATGCGCACATTATCGACCCGCGCACCGGCATCCCTGCATCGGGGCTGACAAGTGTGACCATTTTTGCGCCTAATGCCGAATTGGCCGATGCCCTGGCTACCTCGGTTTTTGTGATGGGGAAAGATACGGGGATTGACATGGTCAACCAGCTAAAAGGAATTGAATGTATTGTGGTTGACGATGAGGGAAAGATTTGGTATTCAGAAAATATAGAACGAAACACAGCACAAAAATGAAGAAGTTAATTTTCGCGGGTTTGGTTTTGCTGGGACTTGGTTCGTGCAAGGCTGTGAAAGAATATGAAAAGGTTTACATCAACGATCCGAACATGAAGCTCGGGGCCGCCTCAAACGAACGGTTTGAACTAAACTTTCAGGTCTATCGTGAAGCTGCCTCGGGTGCTAACGGAGGAAAATCGGGAGGTGGATGTGGTTGTAATTGAGAATGCTATGAAGAGAATCTTCTTACTGACACTGCTCTTCTCTGGGCTTTGTGCAACAGCCCAGACAGATAACAGCGGCGATAATGCCTATAAAAAGCGGGTACTGGAAACACCGGAAGTGGAAATGCTAATGAGTTTATATAATCAACAGGGAGACCACTCGGCCGTGGGCGGTGGTGTTGGCGATGAGGCCATTACCGATGGGACAACCTCCATTGTGGTGACACTGCCGCTGAGTGATGACGATGTGCTGACCATTGATGCCGGCCTGTCCGCCTATACTTCTGCATCTTCCAGTAATATCAACCCGTTTCACAATTCGGGCGCCTCCTCGGGCTCGGGTGATGATGATGATGATGATGACTTTGCCCGCTCGGGTGCATCAAGAGGCTCTGCCCGTAATCCGGTAAGCGTGCCCGGAGAAACAACCGGGACACCCTGGCTGGCTACCAGTGGCGCATCGAGGCACGATATGCTGAAAAGTATTAGCCTGGATTACAGCCACAGTTCCGATAGCCGGAACTTCATCTGGGGCGTGCATGGTGCAGCCACCAAGGAATTCGATTATCATTCCTTTGGTTTTGGAGGGAGTGTGGCCGGGCTTTTCTTCGAAAAGAATACGGAAATCAACCTGAAAACACAAGTTTACCTCGATCAGTGGAAACCGGTTTATCCGACCGAGTTGCATGAATACCTGACTTACGGGAACAATTTCCTGAGCCAGGGCTATTTCAACGGGGTAACGGTTATCAACGAGAGTGGGAATGCCACGACTGCCTATCGGCCGGACCTGTTTTCGGCCTGGACAAACAAAAACCGGAATTCCTACTCGGCAACGCTTACCTTGTCGCAAATAATCTCGAAACGCTTGCAGGCATCGGTTTTCTTCGATGTGATTTACCAGGAAGGACTTTTAAGTACGCCATATCATAGGATTTACTTTGCCGATTTGCCAAACTATTATATTGGCACGGCGAGTGATATTTCCCATTACACAACACGACAAAATACGGGTGTCTATCAATTGGCCGATAATGTGGAACATTTGCCGGGCACCCGTTTTAAAACGCCCTTTGGCGCACGGGTGAACTATTATGTGAGTGAGTTTTTGAAGGTTCGGACGTATTACCGGTATTATACCGATGATTGGGGGATTGCCTCGCATACAGGCAGCATTGAATTGCCGGTAAGCTTGTCGCAAAGTATAACGCTCAGCCCTACATTCCGGTATTCTGAACAAACAGCTGCGACTTATTTTGCGCCTTACGAAACGCATCTGTCAACGGAAAAATATTTCACCTCCGACTACGATTTGGCTGCCTTGCACAGCACGCAGTGGGGAATGGCTTTCAATTACACGGATATTTTCTCGGAACGAAAACTGTTTAAAATGGGTTTGAAAAATATAGGCTTGCGCTTTAGTCATTACGGCCGGAGCGACGGGCTAAAGGCAAATATTATCTCATTCAGTATAAAGTGTGCGGTAGAATAGCGAGGGTGTATCAGTTGGGATACTGATACACGTATTGAGTTTTCTTTGGATTTATCGAAGCGGGGCCTGTTTGCAATCAATTTGGCAAATGGCTCCGCTTTTCTTATTTCCCATTGATTTTAAAGCCTTTGTTCAATTTTTTTGTGTGGATATGAAAATTCTTTAAGAAACGGGGTAGGGTATAATTAACTTTCTCAGGATATGATTTAGAGAAAGTTACCGTTATATACCTAAAATGAAGAAAATATGAAAGCACTGAAACTTATTTTTATGATCATGCCGGCAATCATGCTCTTCTCTTGCCAGAATCAGGATGATTTGACTGCGGACTTGAATTCCGGTAACCTTGTGTTGAAATCTGCCGGGATTGCAGTAACTGATGTAACTGTTGAAAGCGTTTTGGCCGAAACAACCTACGAAGCTGAATTTTTTGCTGAGTCTGAGCATTTGCTCCGTGAACTGTCGCATTTGCGCCGGGGTGGCGATTTACTTCGGGGCAGGTATTGCCCGCGCTACGAAGAAGGCGATATGCCATATGTCACCATTGATACGGCTGCAACGGGCTACCCAATTGTGATTACCATTGCTTATGGCGACAGCACTGTTTTGCATCATGGTAAGGTAATCAGCGGGACAGTATCGATTGAGATTTCCGCGCCGAAACATACCGACGGGGCGACCCGCACCATCACTTATACCGACTGCATGGTGGATTCGGTAAGCATAAACGGGGTGAGCACCGAAGTTTTTTCGGGCGACAATACCAATTCGAGTGTGACTACAACCACTTTTGCGACTTTTGTGCTGGCCGACGGAACTGTGCTCCAGCTTTCGGGTGAGCATACCCGCGAGTGGCTGGCCGGTCAGGATACCCCGCTTGTGCATGAAGATGACCTGATCCAGATTACAGGTTCAGATGAAATATCAAGCTCAAATGGTGATGTCTGGACCAAGCAGATCACCGAACCGCTGGTTAAATCGGGCGAATGCAGGAATATCGTTCAGGGTGTGGTTCAATACCTCACAAATAACGTGGTGATTGCCGAACTGAATTACGGTGATGGGACTTGTGATGATGTAGCTGTTTTAACTTCAAACGGTGAGAGCGTGGAGATTCAGCTAAAAGATAGAATGGCCAAAGCACACCTGGATGGTCATTCGGACGATCATAAACGGGGACATTAAAATTAGCTTAAGAGAGCTTACGCCTGGCTCTCTTCTTTTATTTTCACTTATATTTGAAGACGAAGTGAAAATAATCAGGCATTGAACAAAGAGGAATTTAAATTTTTATTCGATACGTATTTTGAGGCTGTCCGGCGATACGTGTTTTACAGGTCGGGCGATGAGGATATCGCCACCGATATTGCCCAGGATACTTTTTTAAGGATCTGGGAAAAGCAAATGGACATTAACATGAAAACGGCGAAAGGCCTTTTGTTCAAGATAGCCAACGATTTGTTTATTACCCGCTATCATAAAGAAAAACTGGCTTTTAAGTTTTTCAATACGTTTGAACCAAACCATAAATGCCTGACCCCGGAGGATGAGTTAAATTACGAGCAACTTAAAAATGCCTATGAAGAAGCTTTAAAAAGCATGCCGGAAAAACAACGGGTCGTTTTTTTAATGAACCGGGTTGATGAGTTGAAATACAAAGAGATTGCCGAACATCTTGAGCTAAGTGTTAAAGCTATTGAAAAGCGGATGAGCCTGGCCCTTGAACATTTGAAAAGGCATTTGAAAGACAAAACAACTCATTTGATCCTCTTCTTTTTGAAACTCCGGTTTTTCTATAAACTGAAAGATTAGAACGTGGAACGGGAAAACAATCATATGAATTCTGGTGCTGGCGGTCAAAGTCAAAATTTCTTTGCCGGCGGTACTTTCAAATGGAAAAAGAGCCAACGCGAGGTTTGGGATGAGCTGGAAGCAAAAATAGCTTCGGCCCCCAAAACACGTACGCTGGATTTCTCAAGTTTGAAGTTCATTTCAATAGCGGCCAGTTTGCTCCTATTGATTGCAACGGGAGCCTTTCTGCGTTTTTACTCAACAACAATCACAGTGCCCGCGGGCATTCACCAGGTGGCAGAGCTCCCTGATGGATCGCAGGTTGAGCTAAATGCAAACTCAACACTCAGCTATCATCCTTATTGGTACCGCTTTAACCGTGAGCTCAGGTTCGAGGGCGAAGCCTTCTTTAATGTTGAGAAAGGGAAAAAATTTACCGTCATTTCTGCTTCGGGAAAAACACGGGTTTTGGGCACAACCTTCAACATTTATTCGAGAGAGGAAGTGTATGCAGTTACCTGTCTGACCGGAAGTGTCAGGGTGACGTCGAGAACCAAAGAACAGGTGGTGCTGAAACCGAACAGTAAAGCAGAAGTACAAAAGGACGGGCAAATCACGGTAAAACACAATATCAAAACATTCCCGGAAATATCATGGCGCAAAAATATATTCCTTTTCACAGCGACACCGGTCTTAAAGGTGTTTCACGAAATCGAGCGCCAGTATGGGGTGACCATTGAAACGGATATCAGAAGCCAGGCTCTTTACACCGGGAATTTCACCAAAAAACAAAATGTTGAGGATATTTTGGGCTATGTTTGTCCTGCTTTAGGCTTGAGGTACACGAAGAAATCCACAAATTTGTATGTCATAACCCTGGAAAATGAATGATCAGATTTTTTGTCATAGCATTTCTGCTTTTAACTTTTAATCAATTTGGCATTGCTCAAAATAGCCCGGTAACAATTAATGCCAGCAACCAACCTCTGAACGAACTTTTGTTACAGCTTCGCGATCAGTACGATTTCAAGCTTTCGTACAGTGATATTGAGTTGTCGAAGTATCAGGTGTCTGTTTCCAAAACATTTCCGACAAAGGAAGCAGCTTTGCGTTTTTTGCTGAAAGACCTCCCTTTTGACCTGCAAATTTCGGGTGAAGTGTTCATCATCATTCTCAACAAAAAGAAACAGCGGGAACTCAATAAGCCACCGTCGGCCAGCATTTCGGGGCAGATTGTCGAGTCCGGCACTTTTGAGCCGTTGTCCTATTCGAATATCATTGTCAACAAACATCAGATTGTTTCCGATGCGACAGGGTCGTTCAACTACACAGCATCTGCCGACAGCACGTTTCATATCCGGATTTCGCATCTGGGCTACTATGTTTTCGATACGGTGCTTTACGCCGGTATGAGCCATAAATTCAAGCTGGTACCCTCAACCGAAAAGTTGCCCGAGGTGACTGTTACCAATAACCTGGTTGAAAAAGCCACCCAAATTGGGGAGAAATCGGGCAATATGAAACTCAACCACAATATCTCACGGTTTCTTCCGGGGCAAGGCGACAATTCGGTGTTTAACCTGCTTCGCCTAATGCCCGGTGTCCAGGCTGCCGACGAGCAGACTTCGGACGTGCTGATGTGGGGAAGTTACGAAGGCCAAAGCCTGATCACTTTTGACCATTTCACCTTGTTTGGGTTGAAGAACTACAACAGTAATATCAGTATTGTCAATCCTTTTGTGGTAAAGAATATTGAAATCTACAAAGGTGGGTTCGAGGCCAAATACGGGAACCGGGTTGGTGGTTTTGTCGATATTACCGGGAAAAACGGGACTTTGCAAAAACCAACATTCAGCTTCAATATCAATCCCACCACTTTGAACGGAATGGTAGAAGTCCCCCTTTTCAAAAGATCATCCTTATTGCTGGCATACCGGCAAACCTATTACAATTTATACAACCTGAAGGATTTTAATATTTTCGCACCTACCCGTCCTGTTCACGGGGATGAACCCGAACCAAGCTCGGATGACAGGCCAAACGTGAACCTTAGTGTTTACCCGGATAGTTACCGGTTTCGCGATTTCAATGCGAAGTACACTTATAATTTTGCGAACAATGATCAGTTTTCGGTGAGTTTTTATGCCGGAGGGGACAAGTTTCGGTTAACAACAGCCAGTAACCTGATTAAGCGATACACGGGCGAAGAGGGAGAAGAAACTGAAACGCCATATAAATTCTTTTTGTCTGATGACGAAAAGAACAGTCAGTTAGGGTTTTCTGCCAATTACACGAAGTACTGGGCAGATGGTAACTTGTCGAGACTGATTGTTTCCCACTCGGATTTTTCGAAGATCGTCTTGGATTACAGTCAGACGAAAGACCCGATCACCGGCGAAATTTACAGTGAGGATGATGTTGGTATTGAGAACGAAGTGTATGAAAATTCTGTCAGACTTGAAAATATCATGAATTTCAGGGAAGGGCATCAAATTGAATTCGGAGGTGGGGTATATTCAAACGAGGCCTATATGGAAAACCTGTATGCCTACAAGGATGCACCCGCGGTAAACGCGACAACTGATATCACGAACATCAGGAGTTTTATTTATATGCAGGATCGTTTGAACCTGAATGGCAGGTTGGACCTGAAAAGCGGATTGCGAATAAGCCTGGCCGGGTTTAGCCCAAAACTGTTGTTTGAGCCCCGGCTGAGTGCTACCTATCGGTTGTCTGAATCTTTAAAACTAAATGCTTCCTGGGGGAGGTACTATCAGTTTATGTATAAACTGGCTACCGTTGACCGCGACAACAACTATACTTACCTGTGGATGACCGGAAAACGGGGTAGCCCGGTGTTAAATGCTACCCACTGGATAGGCGGGATCAATTATTTCAACAAAAATTTCACGGTCAATATTGAAGGCTATTACCGAACTACTGGGAATCTTTCCCGCCAGGTACTCCGGAGACAGGAAGTAAATGGGGAGATGACAAATGTTTACAACATGTTAAGAGGCGATGCGAAAGTGTATGGAGTTGACACGTACATCAAAAAAGACTTTGGGAAGCATTCCGTTTGGGCATCCTACACGTTAAGCCAGGCATTGGAGCGATTGGCGCTGCGTAAAAACCCACTTCCGGCATACAGCGCTGCCCCTCAGGATCAACGCCACGAGTTAAAGTTGGCGGGATTGATCAATGTCGGGCGTTTTTATTTCTCGGCAAACTATATTTATGGCTCGGGGATGCAAATTATTAAGGAAACTTTTGGAAGCGGGAACGACCGGTTAAGCTATAAAAGAACAGATGTTGCCCTGACATACAACTTCAACTCAAAAAAACTTTCGGGTGAGACCGGTTTGTCAATCCTGAATATTTTTGATACCCGGAACCTGGTGCACAACAACTTCAAGAATATCGATATTAATGATGAGCTTGGTTCGGTGAGGATTTACACCAATGCCGTTCCGTTTACTCCCGTACTGTTTTTCAAAGTCGTATTTTAGAAGGTCTTTTAATTCAGGATCAAAATTGTTGCTTCTACAATCCGGTCATAGTTTTGCAGGAAACATTAAATTTGCATGAAACCCAATAACCCGATTTTTACCAATAAAAGATCGGCTGAAAAAAATAGAATTATGCAGATTAAAAATTTATTCGCAAGACTTTTTTCTGTCTTGTTTGTATCGTGCCTTTTTATCCAGGGGGCAAAAGGCAACATTTCGTTGCCCGAAATCTTTTCAGATAACATGGTCTTGCAGCAGCAAGCCGATGTTAAATTCTGGGGCTGGGGAAAAGCGGGCGAAACCGTTGTGTTGGAAGCCGGCTGGCAGTCGGAGCCGCAAAGTGTAAAAGCCGATAACCAGGGAACATGGGAAATAACGGTAAAAACCCCGGTTGCAGGTGGTCCGTACGACATTCACCTGAAAGGCTACAACGAGATCGTTTTTAAAAATGTGCTGATTGGTGAGGTGTGGCTTTGTTCAGGCCAGTCAAATATGGAGTGGACCCCCAACGCCGGCATTATCAATAAGGAGGAAGAAATTAAGAATGCCAACTACCCCGAGATCAGGTTCTTTTCCGTTTATAACAGTACATCGCGTTACCCACAGGATCATTTTACAGGAGAGTGGACTGAATGTACTCCGGAGACGATGAGCAACTTCAGTGCCATTGGTTATTTCTTTGCCCGTAAACTACAGGCAGAGCTTGGTGTGCCGGTCGGTATCATCAATTCGAGCTGGGGTGGAACAGCTGCCGAGGCCTGGATGCCGGAGGACGTTATCCGGGATGATGAGTTTTTGAGTAAGACGGCTGCCATGCAAAAGCCGGTGCCCTGGGGACCGGTTGAGCCCGGGCGTCTCTATAACGCGATGATTTCTCCGATGATACCATTTTCCATTGCCGGGGTGTTGTGGTACCAAGGCGAGGCCAATACCGTTAACTCAACGGCTTACAATGAATTGTTATCGACGCTGATACAGAGCTGGAGAAGCAAGTGGGGCAAGGATTTCCCGTTTTATTACGCGCAAATTGCACCCTACCAATACGGAGGCCTGTTCGAGGGTGTTGAAGTACGCGATGAGCAACGTCGTGTTCTCGAAGTGCCAAACACCGGGATGGTGGTTACCAGCGATATTGGCGATACGACCAACATTCACCCGAAAAATAAGCAGGATGTGGCACTGCGCTTGGCAAATATGGCCTTGAACCGGCATTATAAAGCGATATCGGTAGAGGATTCAGGCCCTCTGTTTCAAGAAATGACCGTTGAAAAGAACAAGGCAATTGTGACATTTTCGCACAGCGAAGGGTTGCATGCAACCGGAAAAGAGCTTACCTACTTTGAGGTTGCCGGTGCAGATCATGTCTTCTATCCGGCAAATGCCAAAATAAAAGATCAGCAGGTCATTGTTCAGTCGAAGAAGGTGAAAGAGCCTGTTACAGTCCGCTTTGCCTGGAGCAATACCGCCACGCCAAACTTAGTTAACGGGGCAAACTTGCCTGCGTCCTGTTTCACAACGGAATAGTCTTTTTCTGAAAATTAGGTTGAAAACAGCTGTCTCTCTGGAATGTGTTTTGGCCAGGGGGACAGCTGTTTGTTGTTTTTCTCTTTTATACTGTAAAATCCGGGATTGATAATATGAATTTTTGATATATTTATGATTCATAATATTGAACCATCACTATGTCCCGTATTTTATTCTTTCTCATTTTCGCGACAGCCTGTCTGCATTTGAAGTTTTGTTGTCTCTGAATACCAAAGGGTTTTTCGAAAATTTTGCGGTGACAAGCTGAGATATGCAATGACAAGAACCAAACGTAGATCAAGCAAAAACCTAAAAAGGATGAAGAATTGAATATTTTGACAGAGCTGAAGGGGAAGTATAGGAAAGATGAATAAAAGCGGTCTATAAAGGAAATCTCGATATTTAATATGCAACTTTAAGGTTAAATATTTTGATTCATGTTGTGTAATATTCAACTTTATGATGATATTCGTAAATGTAGATATTAAATTTGTACCGGATGGCAACCAAAACAGAGGTTGAACGTTTTTTGAAAGACTTTAAAGTCAAAATGAGCATCTACCAAATAATCTTTCTGGATGAAAGAGGTAAGAATGCTCAAGCTCTTTTGGATTTAGATATGAGTCCAATTAGCCGAAAAGAAACGATAGCGAATCTGAAAGTAGAAGACTATTCAGAAGGTCCTTTTGAAGAAAAAATGCGTGGCATTTTGCCGATGTGGGTGTTTGGCAAAACAGTGAAGAAACAGGAAGTATACATTAAAATCAGCATGGGGGTTGAAAATTCAAAAACGATCTGCATTTCATTTCATCCGGCAGAACACCCGATGTCCTATCCTTTTAAGCACGAATGATGAAAAGTCCGTTTACAGGAAAAGAAATGACGCCAACAAAAGAGTGGCGCCAGATGGAATATCGAAAAGAACAGTTTGATGTCATGTTCCATTATTACCGTTGCGAAGACACTGGTGAGCAATTTGAAGATGAGCATTTCTCTGAGTTAAACTTCAATCAGGTTGTAAATCAATACCGGGTTAGGCATCATATTCCATTCCCGGAACAAATCAAGGCTATTCGGGAAAAGTATGAACTTTCAGCAGCGAAAATGTCCGAGATTCTGGGCATGGGTGCAAACTCTTGGAGAAACTACGAGAGTGGAGAGGTTCCCTCAAAAGTTCATGCCAATCTGATTCAAATGATTCGTGATCCCAATGTTTTTGAAAAGTACCTTACAAACTTTAGCGAACTTGAAGAAAAAGATAAAAACAAAATATTGAAGAATATCGCTAAACTGAAAGAATCAATCATTGACTTTACTGACCAATTATTTCGTTTTAATTGCCAACCAGATATTACCACTGGATTCAAAGCTTTTGACAGAATAAAAACAGAACAGGTAACCGTTTTTTTTGCACAACGTTTGCAGCCATTTAAAACCAAGTTGAACAAGCTGCTATTCTATACCGATTTTGTCCATTTTAGAAATCTTGGCCAAAGTATTACCGGGTTACGTTATAATGCTATCCAGTTCGGGCCAGTACCATATAATTATGATATACTTTTTGGCACTTTGGCAGATATAGGCATTATTGATATTGAGTATGCAATGACCCCGAATGGAGAAGTTGAACGGATTCTTCCAAGCGCGGGTTATCAATTTGACCCTTCAAATTTTTCTCAATCAGAAATTGAAGCACTGGAGTATGTTGCTCAAAAATTTGAACAAACTTCTGCAAAAGAAATTGCAGGGATTAGCCATAAAGAGCCTGCATGGAAAGAAAATATTGAAGAGAAAAAAATTATTCCTTTTCACTATGCATTCTGGTTGGAAACAATATAATTCCATATTCTGAAGTAATCTATAAGAATTGATCTTGTAGACGTAGAACATGGTGCAAAACAAAAAAAGGAGAGCTGATTTTTTCAACTCTCCTTTGGTAGTAGTGGGAATTGAAGAAATATCTAACCTAATAAACCATTACTATTTACTGGTGAACCTTCACAATACACTTGCTGAAAATGGTTTAATATAGCAAAATCAATAAAACACAAAAACATCTTAATTTCGGTGCAATTTCCCCAAAAATTTTTTTCTTGGTATTGACCACCTGTTACCCTTCTTTTTTGTGTGTTAAGCGGAGCGAGGATACTCCTTTGATATTTCGGTGTAATTGTGCCACTTGTTTCGGTGATGTTGTGCCACAAAAAAAGAATGACTCCGTGGCCAAAATTATTACTTTATTTGGGTTTTCTTCATTTTGTTTTTCCGTAATGATTCGCCGGTTAATTCAATCCGGTGCAAAGCATAAACGATCCTGTCCAAGATGGCATCGGCAATGGTGCCTTCCCCGATTGTTTCATGCCAGTTTTTCACGGGTATCTGTGCGGCAATAATCAGCGATGATTTATCGTATTTCATTTCAACAATGTCCATTAATGTATTTCTGGCATGGTCATCAAAGGCAGACAAACCAAAATCGTCCAGTATGAGCAGGTCGGTTTTTTCTATCTTCTTTAACAACTTCATATAAGTGCCTTCGAGTTTTGAGAGCTTGACCAGATCGATAAGCCTTGCAAAGTTGTAGTACAGGGTTTTGTATTGCATCGTGCAGGCGTTGTGCCCCAGTGCCTGCGCCAGGTAGCTTTTGCCGGTCCCGGTTGCCCCGGTGAGAATCACATTTTCTCCCCGCTTGATAAAATCGAGCATGGCCAGCCGCTCAAAAGTGTTCCTGTCCAGGGAACGTTTGGCCGTGTAATCGACATCCAGTACCGATGCCGGGTACCGGAACCCAGCCGAAGCGATCAGGTTTTCGATGCGTTTGTTGTACCGGTGTTCCCATTCCTGGTCTACCAGCATGGCGATGTACTGGTCGGTCGTATAATCCCGGTACAGGTTGTTTTGCAGGCTGTTGTAGTAATTGTCGGCCATGGCATACAGCCGCATTTGTTTCATCTTTTCAATGGTACTTTGATTGTTCATTTCTATCTGTTTTGATGGTTAATTGTATGATTCAGGCCCCCGGATGTTCATGTGTACAGGGATAAACAGTTGTTGTGGTTCCTGTGCTTCAAGCATCTTGTCCATATTGTTTTCCAGGATGCGTTTGACCGTACGGTAGCTGTACCTTTCGTGCGTAAGCGCCATGGCACATGCCGTTTCGATGCGGTGCCTGTCGAAGGCCTTCTTCAGGCTGAGGATCCCCAGCGCCTGTTTATAGCCTGTTTCCGGGTAGTCCTGTTGTTCTATTAGCAGGGTGATGTACCGACTTGTTTTGGGGCCGATGCCGGCGGCCAGTTTGTTGAAGTACTCCGGGCTCCAGTCGCTGTAGAACCGGTGGGTACTGCTCAGGTGTTCCTTGATGGTCACGTATTGTCCGGGGCGGAAAACCCTTTTGTGGAGGGCAATACGTTCACCCTGGCAGTAAACCTCAAGGGTCTCCCGGTTGTATTGCAGTTCAACCTGGCGGCCAATGTAACGGTACGGGACGCTGTAATAGTTTTTGGTGTCCGACAGGTAGATGTAGCCCATTTTCTGCACCTTGGCCCGCTTGTAATGTTTGATTTGGTATGGCCCCGCGGGCAAAGGCTGAAGGTACTGCTGCTCCAGGTCGACAAACAGTTTGCGGCGGCTGGCCTGGTAGGTTTCCATCAGGTAAGCATTGTACTTTTCAAGTTCGGTGCGCAGTTGTGTATTTAGCTCATCCAGGCTGAAAAAAGTCATATTCCGGAGCGGAAAGAAGATGCGTTGATAAATTAGCTTTACGGCACCTTCAACCATGGCCTTATCCTGTGGCGAGGATGAACGTGTCGGGTTGATGGCGCACCCGTAATGAAGGGCAAGGTCTTTGAGCGTTTTGTTCAGGATGGGTTCGTACTTGCTGGCCTTGGTAACGGCCGACTTCAGGTTGTCAGGGACAATGGCCTTGGCGCTTCCTCCCAAGAACCGGAAGCAGTTATTGACCGAACTGATAAAATCCTCGCGCCCCTGGCCCGCACTGGCTTCCACATAAGTGTAGCCGCTACAGGGGAGTATCCCCACAAACACTTCCATCTCCCGGACCTCACCGGTTGCTTTATCAACTACCTGAAGTTTTTTACCCGAGTAATCGACCAGCAGTTTGTCCCCCGCTTTATGGGTGAACTTCCCGCTTGCTTTGGTTTGTCCAAGCCAGGTGTTCAGGTGTTCGTTAAACTGGGTATAACCATATCCTTCGGGGTGTTTCTGAAGGTATTCTTTCCACAAAAACTCACGTGTGGCCCCCGGTAGGAGCAGTTGCTGTTTAAAGTAAGAAAAGTATCCCGCAAGCTCTTCGTAACGGTCACTGTCCGAAAGCGTCCGGCTTGGGAAAAGTTCCTTCAGCCCCGCATCGTCCAACAACAGCAACTCAGCGTATGGGCTGCCGGTGGCTTTGAGCTGCCGCACGTAATAATTTACCGTATTGCGGTGGAGCCCTAAAATGGAAGAACAACTACGGTTGCTCTCGCCCCTGCATTTTAACTGGATTAATTGTCGTACATCCATGATATCTATCTTTTTGGCGGCCATATCGCTTTGCTTTGGTTAAAAAGCGATAAGATAGAAATCATTCTTTTTCTCTTTTCGGTGGCACAATTTGGACCGAAACAGCTGGCACATCTTGAACCGAAACGAAAATCAAATGCCTAAAATTAGTGGCACACTTTCGACCGAAATGACTGGCACATCTTGAACCGAAATAGGTGGCACACCTTCGTCCGTTTTATCTATATAATCATCTTTGTTTGCCATATAGCAAAGAAAAATGAATTACAGTTCAAAAATTACCATTTATTAGTTACTACAGATAAGTAGCTTTTGTTAACTTTGGATTGAACCAGTTAATACATTGCTATGAAATTTTTAGAAAGAGGTTTGCAGTACAATAAAATGGCAAAAGCTCTTGGAAATGCTTTTGTTGCAATAACCAATTACCAATTTAGATTTAATAGCGGGTTTAATAATGATTATAACCAATTTAAACAAGATCTGACTCTTTTGGCATATTTATGTAGAAGGGATATCATCGAAAGGATTGAAGAATTTGGATGGGAAATGGGTTCTCCTATTTCTATTCCTGTGATATCAAGTGGGAAGACGACATTGATTTATGCATATCAACAAACAATCGAAAGATTAATCGAATTTGCGGAACAGATCAATATTGGTAACGAAATTGAATCAATCTTAAAGAAAAAGGAAATTTATGATGTAATGAAAAGGTTGACACCAAATGATATGAATTTTCAATCAGCAATGATTGCTAAAGTTCTTATGAGGTACAGATATAAAATGCTAGTATATGCTTTTCTGAAAGGTGATGGTATAATAGAAAACGAAACGGATAAGTCTGTTTTAATATGTTCAAGAAAAAGAATTACAAAGTTAAATAAGAGGAGTGATGGTTTGTCCGTAGTAATAAACGAATATGATTTGCTTAAAGGCTGGAGAGAGAAAGAATGGCATTTTAGTAATGATGACGAAGAAATTGAGATTTTGAAGGCCATCATTATGGGCAATACAAAAACCTAACGAATCTTAATCCTAAGCCCAAATAAATTAAACATTAATAATAATATTAGAAAATGAAAAATATTAAACAAAACTATCAGAGCAGGAAGCAAACTGAAGATGAGTTCCTGTATGCTTGGATTGATCCATATAAAATGATACGAGATGAAAACGACGAATATGTATATCGTATTTGGGGATTGGCAATCATCTGCCCAGATGAATTGGAAGAGTTTCGACAGAATGAAGCATTCACTTACATGGAGGCTATCATTTTTTGTTCGATTATCATTCTTAATATATTTCGACATTATAAAGCTGAGATATTTGAAGTAGTTCAGGAGAGATATTTAAAAAAATTGGGAGATGCAGTTGAACTGCATTTTATAGATACTCCGGTTGACTATGAAAAATATATAGAGAGTCGATTACAGTTTTATTATAAACAAA
>JBNKTK010000075.1:0-18927 GCA_050298035.1 Mangrovibacterium sp.
TAGTATAAAAACAAAAAAGGAGAGCTGATTTTTTCAACTCTCCTTTGGTAGTAGCGGGGACACGACTCGAACGTGCGTCCGGCCTTTGCCGGATATGATCCCACCGAGCTACTTTGGTAAAATATTTTTTCGGATGAAATCCCTCCCTTTGTGTGATTTAAGTTCCTTTTCACGGGCAAGGGCCTCTTTCTTTTCGCTAAAACTTTCAGAATAGATTAGCTCCCATGGGCGAAAGCTTTTTGTCCACCCTTTTGGTAGGTTGTTGTGTGCGAAAACCCTTTTTTCAAGGTCGCTTGTCATTCCGACATAAATTTTGTCAAAATCTTTTGAATGTATGACGTAGACGTAGAACATAGTATAAAAACAAAAAAGGAGAGCTGATTTTTTCAACTCTCCTTTGGTAGTAGCGGGGACACGACTCGAACGTGCGACCTTTGGGTTATGAGCCCAACGAGCTACCAACTGCTCCACCCCGCAATATATCTTTAATGTTTTTTTGTCTTTTTGAACGTTCATTCGTGGCGTTCCTGCCTCAAATGCGGTTGCAAATATATAACATGTTTTGCTAAAAACAAACCTTCCTGAATATTTTTTGATTTTCCCGTTGCGTTAAAAAGTATTAATTTCAGCAATTCGTGCTGGCTGTTTTTGTATTCTTTATAATTTTGATGCTCCAAATCCCGGAAATGAAGGACGAAAAGAAAAAGAAAAAAATCTTTCAGAAATTAAAAAACCGCTATCGGCTCATTATTTACAATGATTCGACCTTCCAAACTGTTTGGACAACCAAGCTTACACGGATAAATGTGTTCGTTATTGGCGGGATAGGTGGTTTATTGCTGGTTTTTCTGACAGTCCTGATCATTGCCTATACGCCGCTTAAGGAATTTATTCCCGGTTATCCTTCGGGAGATGTGCGTAAGCTGATGGTTCAAAATGCCATCATGGTTGATTCGCTGGAACAGCAAATTGCCATGCGTGATAATTATTTCGAGAAGATCAAAGCATTGATTGAAGGCGATGTCCCTAGTGACCCGGATTATGTGGAAGATACTGTCATTAAATCGGCAACAGTCGATTTTCAGACCTATAATCACGATTCCATATTCCGTCAGAATTTGCTGGAAGAACAGTTGGATTTATCGCTCCCGAAAGGAAACGTGCAGCAAACAAGCTTATCGGGCATTCATTTTTTCACCCCGTTAAAGGGAATGGTTTCCGGTAAGTTTGATAAAAATGTCGATCATTTTGCAGTTGATATCGTAGGACTGCCAAATTCACGCATATCCGCAGTTTTAGAAGGGACAGTGGTCTTTTCGGGCTGGACTGTTGAAACAGGATATGTGATCTATATTCAACACGATAACAACCTGATTTCGGTTTACAAGCACAATTCAGAGTTGCTCAAAGCGGTTGGCGACCATGTTGAAGCCGGTGAGGCAATTGCTTTTATGGGCAATACCGGTGAATTGTCGACCGGGCCCCACCTGCATTTCGAGCTGTGGTACAAAGGCGTTGCGCTCGATCCCGAAAAATACATTGATTTTTAAGCCATCCCTGATGAAAAAACGAATAGCAATCCTTGGATCGACCGGTTCAATCGGAACACAAACCCTTGAAGTGGTCGAGCAAAATCCCGAATATTTTGAAGTAGAGGTCTTAACGGCCAACAACAATATTGATTTATTGATTGAGCAGGCACGCAAGTTTAAACCCAACATGGTTGTTGTGGCGAACGAATGCCGGTACGAAATCCTGCAGGAAGCATTAAAAGACGAGCCAATAAAAATATTTGCCGGGAAAGAGGCACTGGAACAAGTGGTTCAGTTGGACAGTATCGACCTTGTTGTAACCGCGATGGTTGGCTATTCGGGCCTGCTGCCCACACTGAACGCGATCAAAGCCGGGAAACATATTGCCCTTGCCAATAAGGAAACCCTTGTTGTTGCCGGTGAGATCATTACGCGCGAAGCCATCAAAAACAAGGTTAGTATTTATCCGGTCGACTCTGAACACTCGGCTATCTTTCAGTGTTTGGCTGGTGAGCACATGAATGAGATTGAGAAAATCTACCTCACGGCATCGGGTGGCCCTTTCAGGGGATTTACGCGGGAGCAGCTTGAGAACGTGACGAAAGCCGATGCGTTGAAGCATCCGAATTGGGACATGGGGGCAAAAATCACGATCGATTCGGCTAGCATGATGAACAAGGGGTTTGAAGTAATTGAGGCCAAATGGTTGTTTGACCTGAAACCGGAACAGATTGATGTTGTGGTGCATCCGCAGAGTATCATTCACTCCATTGTGCAGTTTTGTGATGGTTCGATGAAGGCTCAGATGGGTTTGCCGGACATGAAGTTGCCCATCCAGTATGCGATGAATTTTCCGCAACGGCTACCGTCAGCATTTAAGCGCTTTAACTTCCTGGATTACCCAAAACTGACATTTGAGCAGCCCGATACGAAAATTTTTCGTAATCTTGCACTGGCTTTCGAAGCTTTAAATCAGGGCGGTAATATGCCCTGTATTTTGAATGCTGCCAACGAAGTCGTCGTACAAGCCTTTCTGCGTGATAAAATCCGTTTTGTCGAGATGCCGGAAATCATCGAAGAGTGCATGCAGAAGGTTGATTTTATAAAAAAGCCCGTTTTGGATGACTACATTCAAACCGATAAGGAGACAAGATTGTTAACTGCTTCGTTGGTCAAACAGCGAAACTAAAAAAGACAGAATTTAACGCATGGAACAAGTACTGATAAAAGCTGCCCAACTCATCCTGAGTCTTTCCCTTTTGGTGATTCTTCACGAGTTTGGACACTTTGCATTTGCACGGTTATTTAAAACCCGGGTTGAAAAGTTTTACCTGTTTTTTGATGCCTGGTTTGCACTTTTTAAAATCAAACGCGGTGAAACCGAATATGGGATCGGGTGGTTGCCGCTTGGTGGCTATGTGAAAATTTCGGGGATGATTGATGAGTCGATGGACAAGGACGCGATGAAACTGCCTCCGCAACCATGGGAATTCCGCTCCAAGAAAGCCTACCAGCGTTTGCTGATTATGGTGGGTGGTGTTTTGATGAATTTTATCCTGGCCTTTATTATTTACATCGCGGTGCTGTATGCCTGGGGGACACAATATTTACCAACCGAGAATACGACCTATGGGATCATGGTTTCAGAAACCGGTGAAAAGATCGGTTTGCAAAACGGCGATAAAATCCTTTCGGTCGATCACGAATACATTGAATCGTTCTACAAGATTATTCCAACGGTGCTTCTTGATGGTGCAAAAACCATTCAGGTTTTGCGCGACGGGAAACAGGTAGACATTGAAATTTCGGATGAAGATTTAGCCCTGCTTGTCAAAAGCAAAGGCGTTATTGATCCACGCTTCTTTTTTAAAGCATCGGTTGGGAAAGTACAGAAAGATTCACCGGGCGAACTGGCCGGCCTGAGAAAAGGCGATGTTCTTGTTGATGCAGATGGGCAGCAGTTTGAGTTTTATGACCAGTTCTCGACTTATGTCCGCTCACATAAAGAACAGGAAGTTACACTTAACTTACTGCGCGATGATAAGCCATTATCTTTAAAAGTTGTTGTTAGCGAAGAAGGGACAATCGGATTTCGTCCTTTGTTTACCGAAGAAGCAGCTGCATACCTGAAATACGAAACCATTAGATATACTTTTCTCGAATCGATTCCGGCAGGGATTAAGCGGGGCGTGTCAACCGTACAGGACTACCTGAAACAGTTCAAACTGATTTTTTCACCCAAAACCAAAGCTTACGAATCGCTGGGAGGTTTTATCACGATTGGCAACATTTTTCCGGGTGCCTGGGACTGGTATTCATTTTGGACGATGACGGCCTTCCTGTCAATCATCCTGGGGGTTATGAACCTGCTGCCGATCCCGGCTTTGGATGGCGGACATGTGGCTTTCCTGTTGTTCGAAATTGTAACCGGGCGAAAACCGGGCGAAAAATTTCTGGAGTACGCGCAAATTACCGGGATGATTATTCTGTTGTCCCTGGTATTGTTCGCCAATGCAAATGATATTATTAAACTCTTTCATTAAGAGGCAAATAAAAATTTTCTATTTTTGTAGAAACCATTAAACTTGTAAGTATGTATTTATCAATTATCGCCGGATTCCTTGGACCACAAGAGATCATTATTATATTGATTATTGTTGTATTGTTGTTTGGAGGCCGAAAAATTCCGGAACTCATGAAAGGATTAGGTAAAGGAATGAAAGAGTTCAAGAAAGCGACTTCTGAAGACGATGATGAAGACCAGGAAAAACCAAAAAAAGGAAAGATTTCTGAGTAAGTTCAGCGAATAAATTCAAATCCCGTTTTTTTGAGACGGGATTTTTTGTGTCTTGTCAGGAAAATAAATAAGTCCTTGATCTTAACGAAGGTTTTCTGGTAAGATTTTTGTAATATGAGGGACGAACCAGAAAAAAAGATCACTATGAAACGAATATGCTCAACTGTATTGCTGATTTCCCTGTCAGCTGTTTTGTTCTCATGTAAAGATGAAGGGAACCTTCGGCGAAAAGTTACCGGTAAAGCCGGCGAAGTTGTAGTTGTAATCCCTAAAGAAACCTGGGAGGGTGTTGTTGGGGACGAAATGAAAAAAATATTGTCGCAGCCACAACTCTCGTTGCCTCAGGACGAACCGATTTTCGATTTAATCGATGTTCCGCCTGTCGCATTTAAAGACATCTTTAAAACAAGCCGCAATATCATAAATGTCCGGATTTCCCCAACGCAGGACTCAACCAAAGTTGAATTTAAGAAAGACATTTGGGCATGGCCGCAGGCAGTTATCAACATTCAGGCAAAATCACCCGAAGATTTTAAAGAAGTGTTCGGCAAGAACTCGGATAAAATTGTGGCTTACCTGTTGAAAGCCGAACGCGAGCGTTTGCAGATAAACTATTCGAAGTATTACGACAAGGCTGTTAAAAATAACTTGCTGAAAGAATACAATATCAACCTGACAGTTCCTCCGGGCTTTTCTATTGCAAGGAAATCGAAAGATTTCGCGTGGATCCGCTATGAGACTCCGGATATTAGCCAGGGGATTATCCTGCATACTTTCCCGTATGTTTCCGACAGTACTTTTACGATGGATTTCCTGATGGAACGTCGTGATTCCATATTGAAAGCTTATGTTGAAGGCCCGGCAGACGGGAGTTATATGACTACCGAACATCGCTTGACCCCGGTTTTCAATGTGTTCAAATTTAAAAATAATTACGCGGCGGAAATGCGCGGGTTGTGGCGTGTTGAAAATGATTTTATGGGTGGCCCGTTTATTAACCTGACTGTGCTTGATGCATCAAACAGCCGGGTGATCATGCTCGATGGGTATGTGTATGCCCCAAGGTTTGATAAACGAAATTACCTGCGACAGGTTGAAGCGATGATTTACTCGCTGACCTTGCCCGACCAGGCGAAAAACGATAAAATAAACAGCCAGATAGAAATGGGGAATTAAACCAAAAATACTTGCAGAGAAGCCCGGGCGTTTGTCCGGGTTTTTTTATGTTTTGCCTGTATTAAAATGAATACTGATTTTCTTTATTTTTGAGCCATGACATTTGACGAATCATATTTACCCGCGGAGTGGGTGAAACAAAGCGGGGTTCAGCTTACCTGGCCCGATGAGCAGACCGACTGGGTCTCAAACCTGGATGAAGTGATCCCGGTTTACGAAACCATGGCAAAAGAAATTCTTGCCCGCGAGAAACTGCTTTTGGTTTGCCGCAACAAATCGCTGTTGCCGGCTTTTTTGCAGGAAGAAAATGAAAACCTGATCGTCCGAGAAATGCCGTTGAACGATACCTGGGCCCGTGACCATGGCGCACTGACCATGGTTGAAAACGGAGAGCCGGTATTGTTGAATTTTCGTTTTAATGGCTGGGCTATGAAGTTCGCTGCCTGCCATGATAACCAGATAACGCCAAACCTTTACCGGGCGGGCGCTTTCAGGCAGGACATTGCGATGCGCGATTATTCTTATTTTACCTTCGAAGGTGGGGCGATTGAGAGTAACAACCGGGGATGTTTGCTCACAACCAGCGAATGTTTATTGTCGAAAAACCGCAATGAACACCTAAGTCGCCATGAGGTTGAATTCTTTCTGAAACAATGTTTCAACAGTAACAAAATACTTTGGCTTGATCATGGTTTCCTTGAAGGCGACGATACGGACAGCCATATTGATACCCTGGCCCGTTTTTGCGCAGAGGATACCATCGCGTATGTCAAATGCGGTGATCCCGACGACATTCATTTTGATGCTTTGCAAAAAATGGAAGGTCAGCTGCGCGGATTGACTGACCAGGACGACCAGCCTTTTAAGCTGGTAGCATTGCCTTTCCCGGATGCCATTTATGATGAAGAAGGGCAGCGGTTACCGGCAACTTACGCCAATTTCCTGATTATAAACAAAGCTGTATTGTTCCCAATTTACGGCGTGAAGCAGGACGATGAGGCTGTTGAGATCATTTCATCCTTATTCCCGGAACACGAGATTGTGCCAATCAACAGTGTTCCGCTGATCAAGCAACATGGTTCAATCCATTGTGTCAGCATGCAATTTCCCGAGGGAGTGCTTTAATCATTTAAATTGAAAGAGATGAGCAAAAAAGAAGTCACAATAGGTTTAATTCAGCAACGAAATACTGCGGATGTTGAGGCAAACAAGCAAAAGTTGGCCGCCAACATCGCTGATTGTGCCGCGAAAGGGGCAGAGCTGGTGGTGCTGCAGGAGCTTCACAACAGCCTGTATTTCTGCCAAACCGAAGATGTC
The DNA here is from genome assembly GCA_050298035.1 of Mangrovibacterium sp. Taxonomy (GTDB): domain Bacteria; phylum Bacteroidota; class Bacteroidia; order Bacteroidales; family Prolixibacteraceae; genus Gaoshiqia. Next base: position 6,823 of record JBNKTK010000075.1, read on the forward strand.
AGTTTGTTTGATCTGGCCGAACCAATTCCTGGCCCGTCAACCGCTTTTTACGGTGAGCTGGCCAAGAAGCACGGGGTTGTTTTGGTGACTTCCCTGTTCGAAAAGCGTGCAGTTGGCTTGTACCACAATACCGCTGTTGTTTTCGAAAAAGACGGGAGCATTGCCGGGAAATACAGGAAAATGCACATCCCGGACGACCCTGGGTTTTACGAGAAATTTTATTTCACCCCGGGTGATCTTGGTTTTACCCCAATTGATACCTCGGTGGGGCGCTTGGGCGTTTTGGTTTGCTGGGATCAGTGGTATCCGGAGGCAGCCCGGTTGATGGCAATGGCCGGGGCCGAAATGTTGATTTACCCAACGGCAATTGGTTGGGACCCGCGGGATACCGATGATGAAAAATTGCGCCAGCAAAATGCCTGGATCACCATTCAGCGGGGTCATGCCGTGGCAAACGGGATCCCGGTAATCAGTGTGAACCGGGTTGGCAAAGAGGAAGACCCTTCCCAGAGTTCGGAGGGAATCCAGTTCTGGGGGAACAGTTTTGTATGCGGGCCGCAGGGTGAGTTCCTTGCTCAGGGCGGTAGTGCAGATGAAGAGAACCTGGTGGTTAAGGTCGATAAAAACCGCTCGGAGGATGTCCGGCGTATCTGGCCTTTCTTACGCGACCGCCGCATTGAAAACTACTCGGGACTGACGAAGCGTTTCCTGAATGATTAGGATGGCCTGTTCAATTAAACAGCAGTGTAAAAACAGTTTCCTTTCCGGGCGTGGACCGGACTTTTAGACTGCCGCCATGCAGGCGCATGATTTGACGGGAAAGGCTGAGCCCAATGCCCGAACCGTGTTCGCGTGTGGTGAAAAACGGGACAAAAATCTCATCGATCAGGTCCTGCGGAATGCCGGGGCCGTTGTCTCTCACCGATATTTCAATCTGGCCGTTCCGGTTTTGGAAGGCTGCCAGTTCTATCTCGGCCGGATCACTTTCTGCCAATGCCTCTTCCGAGTTCTTTACCAGGTTAATCAACACTTGCGAAACCAATTTCTCATCAGCCAGGACTTTTAGTTCCGGGTTCTCTGTTTTTACTGAGAACCTAATGTGTCCATCGGGCAAGTTGGCTTTGCGGAGCAGGACTATTTTTTCAAGCAAGTCGTTTACCGGAACCGGCGTTTTGTTTGGTTTTGGTAACCGGGTCAGTTGCCGGTATGATTCAACAAAACTGATCAGCCCTTTTCCTTGTTCGCGGATGATTTCCAATCCCCTGATAGTTGTTTGGATCATCTTCTCATTCACTTCTTCGGCAGAAATGGGGACGCCATCTCTTTGATAATAGTTGCTGAGACTTTCCGATAACGATGTTACCGGGGCAATGGAGTTCATGATCTCGTGGGTCAGCACCCGGATCAGTTTCAACCACGAATCCAGCTCCTTTTCGTCCAGCTCCTGGTTGATGTCCTGCACCGAGAGCAATGTCAGCCGTTCATTTTGGCTGATAAAACCGCTGGCCTTCACCAACAGGGTCATTGAACCGCGTTTCCCGGTGAAGCTGATCAGCTTTTGGTCGTGTTGCTGGATTTTTTTCAATGCGTTGACCAGCTTTTCGTCAATCTTTTCCAACTGTTTGAGGTGGGTGAATTGCTCCATCCCGAATAATCTTTTCAGGCTGCTGTTGGCATGCAACACAAATCCTTTTTCATTATAGGTGAGAATCCCGGTTCCTACATGTTCGATCAATGCCCTGAAATACTGCTCCTGCCGGTGGGTTTCAATTTTTATTTGTTGAATGTACTGGTTTACCTTGCTCAGGTTCTTGTTTAGTTCGTGGATGATCCTGTCGTTTTTCTTGGAAGGGAAAGCCTGGCTAAAGTCTTCATTTCTGATTGCTTCAAAAAAGTAGTTGATCCGTTCGTTAACCTGGTTTTGGTAGCGGAGCAGGTTGCTGACCTGAAAAATCAGCAGAATAGCAAAAGTGATGCTGAAAATGAAGGACACATCTGCAAATACCGACCAGCCCAATCCAAATGCAACAATTGCAATTAGCACTATCCGGCAAAAAATATTGAATAGGAATGAGTATTTCATTAAAGGCCGAATTTTTTCATTTTGTTGTAAAGTGTTTGCCGGGTAATGCCGAGTTGATCAGCAGCAGCGCTCACGTTGCCCGGGTTTTTGTCCAGGGCAAGCATGATCAGGCGTTTCTCCATTTCTTCCAGTTTCAGGGTGTCGGCTTCGGTTTTAATCCCGCTAACCGGGCGCAAAAAGAAGTCATCGGCTTTCAGGACATTGTTTTCACTTAGAATAACTGCTTTTTCGATACTGTGCTCCAGTTCACGGATATTTCCCGGCCAGTTGTATTTCAGCAGTTTTTCCTGTGCCTGGTTGTTGAGCTTCAGCGATGGTTTATCGTACTTGTAGGTATACTTTTTCAGAAAGAAGTCTGCCAGTACCAGGATGTCGTCTCCCCGGTCGCGCAAAGGCGGGATTTCAATCTGGATGGTATTGATCCGGTACAGCAAGTCTTCGCGGAACAAGCCTTTTTCAACCAGCTCCGGAAGGTTTTTGTTGGTGGCGCAAATTAGCCGGATGTCAACCGGGATGGGCTGGTTGGAGCCAATGCGCGTGATTTTGCGGTTTTGCAGGGCCGCCAGCAATTTGGCTTGGAGATGAAAAGAGAGATTACCGATCTCGTCTAAAAAAAGTGTGCCTTTGTTGGCCACTTCGAATTTGCCGGCGCGGTTTTCGCGGGCGTCGGTAAAAGCGCCTTTCACATGGCCAAACAACTCGCTTTCAAACAACGATTCGCTCACGGCTCCCATATCAACACTCACCATCATCTCGTTGCTGCGGCTCGACAGGCGGTGGATTTCGCGTGCAATCAATTCCTTGCCGGTTCCGTTCTCCCCGGTTATCAGGATGTTGGTGTCGGTTTTGGCAACTTTTCGCACAATGGATAAAACGTGCATTAGCTCGGACGAAGAACCGATGATGAATTTTTCGTTTTGGTTGATGACGCTTTTTAGTTCTTTCTCTTTCAATTTCAGGTTTTTCACTTCCTGTCGCGACATGCTGAGCTGGATGGCCGATTTGACCGTGGCAAGCATTTTAGCGTTGTCCCACGGTTTTAAAATGAAGTCGGTAGCCCCGGCTTTCAATGCTTTCACGGCCAGTTCCACATCGCCGTAAGCTGTAATTAACACAACTGATATTTCGGGGTGGTTTTCCTTGATCTGGTTCAGCCAATAAATACCTTCGTTGCCCGTGTTTACCCCTGCTTTAAAATTCATATCGAGCAGTACCAGGTGATATTGGCTTTTGCGAAGCTCGCTGATTAGCTGGTTTGGATTCGACAAACATTCCACCTTGTCAAACTCGGGCGAAAGCAGGATTTCGAGTGCACTTAAAACACTCTTGTTGTCGTCAACCACAAGAATATTTCCGTTGGCCATTTTTTTTATTCAAAATTAGGTGAAGTGCGCATCCAAGTCAATGGTGTGTCAATATTTTTTACAGATCGATGTCAATGTTTTTTACAGAACTCAATCTGTGTGTAATCTTAAATTGCAGATATATAGTATTTTAGAATTTTGGCACCGAAATGGAAGAAACTAATGCGAGAAACCAAAAAATCATGACAATCATTAAAAACATAGTTGTAACGATTCTTCTTTTTACCAGTGCTGGAATACTTCAGGCACAGGAAAGTTGGACTCTGAAACAGTGCATTGATTATGCACTTCGAAACAATTTGGACCATCGGGTTTACGAACTTAGCGAGCAAACGGCGAAGGTTGATGTAACACAGTCTAAAATGAACTTGTTGCCCTCAATTTCGGCATCGTCCTCTGCCGGGATCAGTTATGGCCGCTCAATTGACCCGAATACCAATGATGTTATCAATACCGAATCTTTCAACAACAGCAGCAGCTTGAAATCGAGTATTGCTTTGTTCCATGGCTTTATGCAGATGAACCAGATGGCCTACTCAAAATTTCGCTTACAGGCTGCGCAGTGGCAAAAAATCAATTATCAGGATGATTTGGCTTTTGCTGTTTTGATGGCCTATTACGATGTGATTTATTATGAGGGTATTGTCGGTATTGCAAAAGAGCAACTGGAGTTGTCGGAATATAACCTGAAGAAAACAGAAACACAGATAGAAACAGGCTTGAAAGCCAAAACCGACCTGGTAGAAATGCAGGCCATTTACGAAAAGGAAAAGCTTAGCCTCATCCAGTCAGAAAACAATTTGAAAAAAGCAAAATTGATACTTGCTCAGCAGATGCATTTATCATCTGGAATTTTAGTTAATGTAGTTAGTAATGAAGGAGAGCCGGTTGCTGCCCCGGGTTTTGGGGGGGCTTCTGACTCTCTTTTTGCATCGTTTGTTCAAATTTCACCTTATGTAAAAATGGCAGAAGCAAACCTTGATGCTACCGCAAAAAATGTCGCTATAGTGCGTGGACAATATTTTCCGTCGATTAATTTATCAGCTTCGGTAAGTACTGGGTATTATGATACTTACCGTGATCAGGATGGGGAAATTGTTTCCTTTTTCAATCAGGCTGACGATAACATGAGCAAATCTGTCGAGGCTTCAATTTCGATTCCGATTTTTGCGCGAAACCAGGTGCGGAGCGAAGTTCGTAAGGCCAAATTGTACCGGGAACAAGCCCGTACCGAAGTTGAAAAATACAAACAAACCGTATATTATGAACTGGTGAATAATACCCGCGAATTGCAGGCCTCATTTGCCGAGTTTGTTCAAACAAAAAAGCAAGCTGAAGCAAACCAGCTAGCCTATCAGGCTGCCCAGCGGAAATATGATGAGGGCTTGATTGATGTGATTGAATTGCTGGCGGTAAAAAGCCGGCTTAGCGAAGCCCGGGGACAATTGCTGAGTTCGAAATTGCAGTGGGAGATAAGAAATAAAACGCTTGACTTTTACAAAGGTGTGCGGTTTTGGGAGTAACCGTAACTAAAATGTCTATGTTACCTATTAAACCGATATATTATAACTAATTAGACTGATTCATCCCGGATTTGTCCCGGGATGAATCCCCCAAAGATTTGAAACTTAAAAACTACGAGATATGTCAATGGACAAAGTTATAGAAAAGAAAAAGGGGCTTAAAAAGAAGCACTTTTATATGGCCGGAGGCGCTGTTTTATTCCTGTTGATTATTTATCAGGTGGTGTTTACCAGTCATCAGTCGGTCTTTAGGGCCGAGAAGGATAAACTTACAATCAGTTCGGTGGAGGATGGCCAGTTTAACGACTACATCACCATTATTGGTCAGGTGGAGCCCATCACCACCATTTACCTGGATGCCGAAGAAGGGGGAAAAGTTGAAGAGATTTACATTGAAGAAGGGGAAATGGTCAAAAAAGGGGACGTTATTTTGAAGTTGAGAAATACCGACTTAAATACCACGATAATGAATAGTGAATCTCAGCTGGCCTACCATGCCAACGAGTTGAGAAATACACAAATCCAAATTGAACAACAACAAATTCAGAATAAGCGGCAAAAATTTGAAGTTGATTTGAAAGTTGTTCAGGCAGAGCGGAAATGCAAGCAGTATGAACGGCTATTCAAGGAGGAACTCATCGCCAGGGAAGATTATCTTCAGGCAAAAGAAGATTATGAGCTGTCTTTAAAAGAAAAGGAACTGACCTATCAGAAAATGATGCAGGATTCCATTTTCAGGGCGAATCAGCAAAAAAGCATGAACGAAAGCCTGGATAATAACAAGCTAAGTTTGCAAATGGCCAAAGAGCGCCTGGAAAACCTGAATGTAAAAGCGCCTGCCGATGGGCAACTTGGTTTGTTGGATGCTGAAATCGGTCAATCTATTTCGCACGGACAGCGATTGGGGCTGGTCCACATTCTGACCGATTTTAAAATCAATGCCAGAATTGATGAGCATTACATTGACCGTGTCCGTCGTGAGTTGGTGGCAACACTCGATCGGAATGGTGTTGCATATCAGCTCAGTGTAAAAAAAGTATATCCGGAAGTCCGCGACGGGCAATTTGAAATTGATTTGGTTTTTGAAGGAGAGAACCCCGGAAACATTCGTACGGGGCAAACCTATCATATTAAACTAGAGCTGGGACAATCGGAAAAAGCCGTGTTGCTTGCACGGGGCGGGTTTTTTCAGAGCACAGGCGGACAGTGGGTGTACGTGTTGAACGAAAATGGTACAGAAGCCGTTAAACGACAAATCCGTATTGGAAAGCAAAACCCGCAGTACTACGAAGTATTGGAAGGACTCCAGCCTGGTGAAAAAGTGATAACTTCAAGCTATGAGTTGTTTGGTGATAATGACCGTATTGCGTTTAAATAATGAGAGAAATATAATGATAAAATAAATGAACCCGAAATGACGGAGAGGCGCAAGGAAATTTCATAGCGCTTTTGTGTCATTGAGGTGAAAATATCTGGAAAAATGATAAAAACAGTTAAACTACAGAAAGTATTCCGCACGGAAGAGATTGAAACCAGTGCGTTGAACCAAGTAAATCTGCACGTACAGAAAGGCGAATTCCTGGCCATTATGGGGCCTTCGGGTTGCGGCAAATCAACCTTGCTTAATATTATTGGCCTGCTTGATAACCCATCGGGAGGAGAGTATTATTTTGACGGGAAAGAAGTTGGACAATTGAAGGAGAGTAACCGTACCCAGCTTCGAAAAGGCAACATTGGCTTCGTATTTCAGAGCTTCAACCTGATTGATGAGCTGAACGTGTACGAGAATGTGGAGTTGCCGCTCATCTACCTGAAACTGAAAGCCAGCGAGCGAAAGCAAATGGTAGAGACGGTGCTCGAACGGATGAAAATCAGCCATCGGCGCAAGCACTTTCCACAGCAATTGTCAGGGGGACAGCAGCAACGTGTGGCTATTGCCCGCGCGGTAGTTGCCAATCCCAAACTGATTTTGGCGGATGAGCCGACCGGTAACCTCGACTCGAAAAACGGGCTTGAGGTGATGAACCTGCTCACCGAACTGAACCGTGAGGGAACCACCATTGTAATGGTAACCCACTCACTGCACGACTCCGAATTTGCTCACCGTGTAGTTAACCTGTTCGATGGTCAAATCATTACCGAAGAAGTGAAGAAGCAGTTGGGTGAGGTGTTGCTGTAAAAAATGTCTGAACCATGATTCAGGGGATTAGAGGATTGTCATGATTGCATAATGGCTGCAAGTCGTGAGCTTCAAGCCTCAAGAAAAATCAAGGTTTATCCTTCAATTAAGCGAATCAAGGTTAAAACAATTAAGCTGGTGGGCGGCGACCAGGAACCCGGTAGAGGCGTTGCGGCATGAGTAATTAATATCATTAAAATGATGGAATTATGATAACTAATCTTTTTCGAATCACATTCAGAAATTTCAGACGGAACAAAAGTATCTTTTTCATTAACCTGATTGGTCTATCAACTGCATTTGCCTGTGCGATTCTCATCTTTCTGTGGGTAAGTGACGAAAAGCAAGTCGATAAATTTAATAAGCTCGACAAACAGCTTTACCAGGTGATGGAAAATCATCATTTGCCCGAAGGAATCACTACCCAACCCTGGACTCCTGACTTGCTGGGAAGAACATTTGCCACCGAAATGGCTGAAGTAAAACTAGAAACTTCTGTGATGCCAGCCACGCTATTAGGTAATTTTTCGCTTATGGCCAGTGACCAGAAAACAAAGGCTGCAGGCCAGTTTGCCGATTACGATTTCTTCAAGGTCTTCTCCTTCAGATTAACTCAGGGAGATCCTGATCAAGTCCTCCGCGCTAAAAATTCGATTGTTATCTCGGAAAAACTGGCTCACACCCTTTTCGGAACGACTGAAAATATTATTGGAAAAACTATCGACTGGGAACTTCTGAATTATAAATATCCTTCTGTTGTATCCGGAGTATTTGAAGGAACTCCTGAAAATTCAACTATGCAGTTCGATTTTGCTTTATCTTACGATGCCTGGATGGATTTGTCGGAAAGGGTGGGACGGGAAATTCAGTGGGGCAATCATGCTCCGTGTACGTACCTTGTTCTGAACAAGGGAGTTGATGTTGCGCAGTTCAACGCGAAAATTGAGGACTTTCATAAAACAAAGATCAGCGGATCAAATATCACCTTGTTTGCCGTGCCATACTCCAGTCAATACCTGAATGGCACCTATGAAAACGGTGTTCAGGCCGGAGGTAGAATCAGTTACGTGAGACTTTTTACTTTGATCGCTTTTTTTATTCTGCTCATTGCCGGAATTAATTACATGAACTTATCCACGGCAAGGGCAACACGAAGATTTAAAGAAATTGGGATAAAAAAGGTGGTCGGTAGCAGCCGCCTGGCACTTGTGGTTCAGTTTATATCCGAATCGGTCATACTTTCGTTTTTTGCGCTTATTTTCTCCGTTGCATTTGTCCTGATTCTGTTGCCACTATTTAACCAAATAACTGGGAAACACCTGGCCTTCGAATTTAATCAACTCTATCTTTTAAAAGTAGTTGGGACATGTTTGCTTATGGCATTGGTGACTAGTTTGTATCCGGCGATTTATCTTTCCGGGTTCGGTCCGTTCAGGAACATAAAAGGGAAACTGGCCAATTCTTCTACAGAATTATGGTCTCGAAAAGGCCTGGTAGTTTTTCAGTTTGTCGTTTCAGTGGTGTTAATTAGTTCCGTTTTGGTGGTGTATAAACAAGTTGAGTTTATTCAAAATAAAAACCTGGGCTACAACAAGAATAATTTAATTTATTTCAATAAAGAGGGTGGAATTGCCGAACAGGAAAATGCCTTTTTAGCTGAGGCCAAAAAGATTGATGGAGTAGTAAATATCTCGAGTACCGGGGCCAGCTTGCTCGGAACTTCATCAAGTACTTACGACGTTGGGTGGGAAGGGAAGCCATCGGATGCCAGCATTCGTTTCGAAGTTGTTCCGGTGAATTATCAGATGATTGAAACCATGGAAATGGGATTGGCCGATGGTCGAAGTTTTTCTTCTGACTTTGGAAATGAAGGTGATAAAATCATCCTAAACCAGGAGGCGATAGACGTTATGGGACTTCAATATCCGGTTGGAAAAACAATCCGTTTTTGGGGAAGTGAAAAACAGATCATCGGGGTAGTTAAAAACTTCAACTTCGAGTCTCTTCGGCAAAAAGTCGGTCCGTTGCTTTTCTATTTTAACCCAAAGAAAACGCTAAAAATCATGGCTCGGATTAAGACTGGGCAAGAAAAACATGCCCTTGCCGAACTCGGAAAATTATATGCCCGGTTTAATCCTGGTTTTTTGTTCGACTATCGCTTTATGGATGCAACCTTTCAGGAACAATACGAAGCCGAAAATCGGGTAGCAGTTTTGTCTAGGTATTTTGCCGGATTGGGAATTTTAATTTCCTGCCTGGGTTTATTCGGGTTGGCTGCCTTTGATGCTGAACAGCGGATAAAAGAAATCGGCATCCGAAAAGTAAACGGGGCCCGCATATCCGAAGTAATGACTATGCTGAATGGTGAATTTATAAAATGGGTGGTTATCGCATTTGTCATCGCTTCGCCAATTTCATATTATGTCCTGAGCAAATGGCTCGAAAGCTTTGCATACAAAACAGAACTGAGCTGGTGGATTTTTGCACTTGCCGGTTTGCTGGCACTTGGAATTGCTTTGCTAACGGTGAGTTGGCAAAGCTGGAGGGCAGCAACAAGGAATCCGGTGGAAGCGTTGAGGTATGAGTAACTTTCTAAGGGAAAAAGAAACAGAAAACTAACAACACACAAATTTCATGATTCAATTAAAACGCATTTTAAAAACGATATTGAAATACCGGACTTCGTCAGTACTGACGCTTTTTAGTTTGGTTATTTCTTTCGTTGGGATTATTGTCCTTACCTTATATGTTTCATTTGAAAAAAGTTTCGATCATTTTCACGAAAATGCCCGTTCGGTTTATCGCCTCGAAAGCAGGGCTTACACAAGTTGGCTACCTGCAACCATGTGTGAAATTATAAAAAAAGATATACCTGAAGTAAAGGCTATTACCCCAATATGGACTGCAAACCAACCGATTACTACTCCAGAGCTTAAGGATTCGAATATTGAATACCAGTCGGCCATTTACTTTGCCGATAGCGCATTCTTCGAAATGTTTTCGTTTCCGCTTGTCTTAGGGGATAAAGCCACAGCCCTTAATGAGCCACACGCGGCGGTAATTACCGAAAAACTTGCCAAAAAACTTTTCGGGAAAAGTAATCCGGTAGGGCAAAGTATTTTGAGCAACAATGTTTTGTATAAAGTGAAAGCAGTGATGGACGAGTTCCCCAAAAACTCTTCGTTGCAGGCTGATTGCATCCTTGCTTTCTCGGTTTATCGTGAAGAGCAGCAATATAGTTTCTTTAGCCAATGGGGAATGTGGAGTTTTAGCAATATGCTACAATTGGCTGAAGGTAGTGATCCTAATGTTGTTGCCCAAAAAATTAATAATCTGCAAGAAATAGACGATCATATTAAAGACAGCAAATCGCAATACAAAGAAGGAGAAGGTTTTATGTACTTGCGCCCGATTGATCAAATCCATTATTGCAATGATGGTGCTATATTCAACTATACTAATCCACTAATATTGAATATATTGATTGTGCTTATTGTGATACTGATACTAATGGGGGCGGTCAATTTTATCAACTTTTCGACCTCACAAGCACCTCTGCGTGCCAAAGCACTTTCGGTGGTCAGGGTAATGGGGGGACGACGAATTTCATCGATGATACAAATTTTATCTGAATCGGTACTTCTGGCATTAGCCGCTATGTTTGTCTCCATAGTAATCTATCATGTTAGTGCTTTGTCTATCGAATCGTTATTTGGCATTGAGGGTGTAGCGCTTAACGGACGTTATGGCTTTCTTATCATTTTTGTTTTGTTTGCCATAGCTTTTGGAATTGTGGCAGGCCTTTATCCTTCAAAATACATTAGTTCGCCACCAATAGCGCAAACTGTAAAGGGCAACATTCATTTTTCGGGTAAAGGAAAAACTTTCAGGAATACGTTGATCATTACACAACTTGTTTCTACCATTGCTCTCATTTCGGCATCGGGGTCTATCGAAAAACAGTTAAAGTATTGGCGGAACTTTGATCTCGGCATCAATAAGGAGCATGTTGTTTACTTACCTACAACCGAAGAGTTGAGAAATCATTACCAGGCGTTTGCTGAAGAGTTGATGCGAAACCACAACATTGTAGATTATACTTATTCGCAGTTTATCCCTGGTAGTGTTAGTATGGGCTGGGGACGAAACATCGATGGTCAACACGTTGAGCTTAAAGCGTGGCCAGTTGACGATCGCTTCTTGGATTTCTTCGGAATTGAAATAACCGATGGCAGAAAATTTACCGAAGGTTCAATGGCCGACAATAACACATTTATCCTGAATGACAAAGCAGTTAAAGAGTTCAGGTGGGAAAAACCTCTTGAAAAAAGAATTTCCGGATTCGATTCTGACGGACCTGTAATTGGAGTTGCAAAAGACTTTCATTTTTCCTCGTTAAAAGATGAAGTTCAACCCTTGGTTTTTTGGTTAACCGATGGGTTAAAACACGAACTCATGTTGCGTCTTGCCCCGGGCAATTACACACAGACCGTCGGATACATTAAAGATACAGCCCACAAGTTTGATCCGAAAAGTCAGGTTGAAGTTAACTTTTTAGACGATGCCCTTAATGCGCTCTATGACAAGGAAGAAAAAATGGCCCATTTTATAGAATTTGTAGCCATTTGGACTGTCTTACTTTCGCTTACAGGATTACTGGGACTAATCATTTTTATTAGCCGAGACCGTGTAAAAGAAATAGGCATCCGCAAAGTCAACGGCGCTAAAATATCCGAAGTGATGACCATGCTCAACCGCGACTTTGTAAAGTGGGTAGCTATTGCCTTTGTAATTGCTACGCCCATTGCGTATTACGCCATGCATAAATGGCTTGAGAACTTTGCATACAAAACAGAACTTAGTTGGTGGATTTTTGCACTTGCCGGTTTGCTGGCACTGGGGATTGCCTTGCTAACGGTGAGTTGGCAAAGCTGGCGGGCGGCGACCAGGAACCCG
>JBNKTK010000076.1:0-18717 GCA_050298035.1 Mangrovibacterium sp.
CTGTGGTTAAATTGTTGCCATCGTTTTTTTCACCACAGAGTGACACAAAGGAAATCACAGAGTAACACAGAGTTTTTTCAAATGCTTAACTAAACGACATTGATAAATAATATTACTTTCCCAATATTACAAAATGTTAAGGGAATTACCGGTATCAGCATTAAAATGAAATTCGCTAAGAATCACCCGAAAACGGGTTATCGTTCGGCCACCACAACCAATGGCAAATGGTCTCCCAAAGCCGGAGACCTGGCAAAATCGGCATAAAACGAAACCTGTTTAAACCCCACCAGGTACAACAGCTTTTCAAGTTCTTTTTGACGAATCGGCAAAAGTTTCACCCTGTTTTGCAGTGACTCGCCGGTTTCTTTAATTGTAAGCGACGTTTTAAATGTCATCTTCGCGTGTCCGGTGCCGGGAAGCACATACTCACGCACAAAACGGATATGGTCATTTTCAATCAGGGGCAGTTCGGTAAGCTGCCTGTCCAAAATATAGTCGTAATTCAGAAGTTGAAGCAACAACTTGCCATCCGGTTTTAGAACCAGGGCCGACTGTTTCAAAAAATCCCTGACCTGCACAATCGAATCGAGATGAACCAGCGTGTTTCCAAAACAGATCACGGTATCGAACCAACCTTCGGGGAAAGAGTCAGCAATCCGGAGCATATCCAGGTTACGGAAACTAAGTGAAGCCGATGTATACATAGCAACCGCACGGCTGATCATCTCGTCGTTCAGGTCGATGCCGATCCCCAGGGCACCACGTTTACTTAATGCATTGGCTAATTGTCCGGTTGCACACCCGGCATCAAGAAAATAAAACTCATTTGCTAAATCAACTTCCGAAACAACAAACCCGACTTGTTGCTCATTTAGCGGGAAAATATATTCGTAATATTCCGCAATAGAACTGTAAAACCGATCCTCATCCATCATTCTCATCCTCCCCATTCAAATATCCGTCTATTCCCTAATACATGAAATCTGCCGGAAAGTTTTCAATCATATACCTATTTTCTATCAGCTTGCAGAAAACTGTCGACATTGCATTCATCTAAAAAAGAATAAATGTCTGGCAGTTCGCCAATATCATTTATTGTTATTAATTCTACTTTGACAGATTATGGTTCGCGTTTGATTTTTCTCCTGATTTACCCCAGTCCGGCAACTGCCGGATGTCACAGGAGAAAAATCTGGCTGTTCCCTTCAGGGGCAGGGTAAAAACAGTCAGATTTTTCTAATCTGTCAAAGTAGAATTGAATGACCACAAATGACTTCATACTTGTTATCGTTTCAAATAAACAGACTTCCAATTTGGTAAAGCCCGAATGCCGCCACCCACGCAATGGCGGTGGTGTACACGGTGGTGAAAATGGCCCACTTCCAGTTGGCTTCTTTCTTAATAGCTGCTACCACAGCAATGCAGGGGAAATAGATCAGCACAAAAATCATCAGGGCAAACGCAACCAGGGGCGAAAACACTTTCTGCCCGGTTTGGGGGCCGGCGGTGTAAGTCTGGTTTTGCAGCTTTTCTTTCAGCGATTGCGAATTCTCGTCGGCATCCATCGCGGCGTGGTACAAAACGCCCATCGAGCTCACCACAATTTCCTTGGCAGCCATGCCGGTGATGATGCTCATGCCCACTTTCCAGTCGAAACCAAGCGGCTGGATGACCGGCTCAATAAAATGCCCCATCTTGCCGATGTACGATTGCTCCAGGCGTTCTTCTTCTTTCGATAGCTCGAGCTGCACGGTTTGCTCCTGTTTTGTCGTTTCGTCCAGCGTTTGATCGCCTTCAACCTGGGTAATAAGGGCATCGTAATCTTTCGTGAACTCCACACTTCGGGGGTAATAGCCCATGGCCCAAATGATGATGGACGCGAACAGGATGACTGTCCCCATCTTTCTCAGGTATTGTGAGCCCTTGTGCCACATGTGGATGGTTGTGTTTTTCAGGGTCGGCATCCGGTAGGGTGGGAGCTCCATTACAAAGGGGACTTCTTTTTTTGCAAACAAGGTCTTTTTGAAGAAGAGCCCCATGAACACGGCCAAGGCAATCCCGATGAAATAGATGAGGAACAAGATGGCGCCCTGATTGCTCACGAAGAAGGCCGAAATAAGCAGCACGTAAACCGGCAGCCGCGCGCTGCACGACATGAACGGGATGATGAGCATGGTGAGCAGGCGGTCGTTTTTGTTGTCGAGCGTGCGGGTGGCCATTACCGCGGGCACATTGCAGCCGAAGCCCATGATCAGCGGGATGAACGATTTGCCGTGCAGTCCCATTTTGTGCATCAGCTTGTCCATAATGAAGGCTGCCCGGGCCATGTAGCCGGAGTCTTCCATGAGCGAGATGCAGAAGAACAAAATCATGATGTTGGGCAGGAAGACGATGACGCCGCCCACGCCGCCGATAAGCCCGTCAATAATCAGGTCTTTCAGTGCGCCATTGGGCATCAGCGAGCCGATGGTTTCGCCCAGCCAGCCAATCCCGGCATCCATCCACTCCATGGGGTAGCTGCCCAGGGTGAAGGTGAGCTGGAAAGTCAGCCAGATGAAGAAGATGAAAATCGGGAATCCCCAGACTTTGTGGGTCAGTACCCGGTCGATCTCCCGGCTGTTTTTCCGTCGGGTTTGAGGCCCTTGCTTGCATGTTTCTTTTAAAGCTCCCGCGATAAACCCGTACTTGGCATCGGTAATCAGGGTTTCCGAGTTCTCATCAAACAGCTGTTCCAATCGCTTGACTTCCAGGGCCGAAACTTCTTTTACCGCTTCAAATACCGGTGTTTCTTTTAGAACGTTCAGCGTGTTTTGGTCGGCTTCCAAAAGTTTGATTGCCAGGAAGCGTGTCGAGTATTTCTCCCTGATTTTGGGGTACTGCCTGATCTCGGCCTGAATGGTGTTGATCGATTGCTCAATGTCGGCGCCATAGTTGATATGCACATGCCGCACGATCGGGTCGCGATCTTCATAAACGTCAATAATCTTGTCGAACAGTTCCTTCAGCCCTTTGCCTTTCGATGCAACAGTCGGGACAATCGGGATCCCGATCATTTCACCCAAATGTATGTAGTCAAATTTCACCGACTTTTGCTCTAGTTCGTCATACATGTTCAGGGCGATCACCACCTTGATGTTCATGTCGATCAGTTGGGTGGTGAGGAAGAGGTTGCGCTCCAGGTTTGAGGCATCAACAACATTCACCACCAGGTCGGGGCGTTTCTCAACAATGTGGCTCCTGACGTACAATTCTTCGGGCGAATATTCGGTAATGGAATAGGTCCCGGGCAGGTCGGCAATCCGGAAGTTGTACCCGTTTTGCCTGAAACCTGCTTCCTTGGCGTCAATGGTTACCCCGGCGTAGTTTCCCACGCGTTCTTTCGATCCGGAGGCATAATTGAAGAGGGTGGTTTTCCCGCAGTTGGGGTTTCCGACAAGCGCCACCGAGATGGTTTTGCTTTTTTTCCCGCCGGAAACCTTCAGCGTTTGGTTGTCGATGGTGCCTTCAAACTTTCCCGTCAGGATTTGGTGAGCGTCGTGTTCCGTAACTACCTCGATCATTTCGGCCTCGCTGCGGCGCAACGAAACTTTGTAGCCCATAATCTCATATTCCACGGGGTCTTTCATCGGCGCGTTCTTGATCACCTTCACCTTTTGCCCCTTCACGAAACCCATCTCCGAAATCCGTTTGCGGAAAGCCCCCTGCCCAAGTACGCGGGAGATGATGCCTTCCTCCCCGGTACTCAATCCGGCCAGGCGTTTACTTTTTTGTGTTATATCAGTATCTTCTAAAAACATAGCTGTCGTTTAAAATTCCAATCCGAAACGTAAAATTCCCACCAGCGCATTATTTAGTTGAAGGTCTGTTCCCCCGGGATGAATGATGTACTGGAAATCCGGTTGCAGATAGAACCAGTTGTTTATTTGTGTTTTGTAGCTCAGCTCAAAAGTCGTTTCATCTTTCCCGCGTTCTTCGGTCAAAATGCCCATGGCCATTGCCAGTCCGAGCATGTCCCTTCCTGTTTCCGAGAACAGGCCGGTGCAGGTAACGCCACTACCCAGGTAGGCAACATTGTCATTTCGGGGGCTCACGCCCAGTTGGTAAAAGACGTTCCAGCCCATTCCGTATTCATTGGCCGGGGTGAGTTGGTGGTCGCCCACGAGATAAAAACCATAGTCCTGTTGAAGGTCTTCACCGGTTCCCGAGTTGATGATGTCTGTCTCGTCACAATGTTGATGAAAAAAGGTGCCGACTTTTAATGTATTTGTGGTTTCGTGTTCATTGTCATTTGAAAATTGGGCTTCGGTAACCCAAAGTAACCCGCTCATGTGGTTCAGGTCCCAGTCTAAATTGTAAGGATTGTCTTCAAAATCAACCGGGCACCCTTTGTACAGGGCCGTTTTCAAAGAGAAGCGTTCCGAGGCATCCCAACAAATGGTGAGTCCGGGCGACGTCAGCGGGAAAATGGGGGCCGAAATATTGTCGGCTATTACCGAGTGGATGCCAAATGAACTGTTCAGAAATGATGAGGCGATATCACTGTTCGCAAGCTCCACATTCAGGTCTTGCAGGCCAATTGTTGTTTGCCATTTGCCAACTGTTTGGCTGTACCATAATTCATATAGAAAAGTGTGGTTGCCCGCCTCAATGTTCGAGACAACCTGAAAATCACCAATAAATTCGGCTGAAGGTTCACCTCCGTGCGAGTTGGCCCCGTGGATCATCAGGCTGCCGCCCCTCCACCATCCGGCACGTTCGGTGTCGAACTCAATAAATAAGTCAGCCAGCCCCAGGTAAGTCGATTTGGTTTGAATGCCTCCTTTCAGGTTCGAAACAAAGTCGCCTTTGTAGCTTGCAGAAGTTTGAAAAGGGCTGCTGTTCCCCGCTTTTTCTGTCTGTGCACAGACGGAATATGAAACCAGAGAGAGAAGAACAACTATTCCTGTTTTTAAGGACATCATCATTTATTCCTTTTGGGTGATGTTACACGGACAAAAGTAGCTCGGAGGGCAAGGGGCGTCAATCCCAAAATATGGGGATTTTGAACCAGCAATCCAGGTCCGGTTTTGCCGGAATGACTTGCTTTTTTGTTTCGTCAGGCGCTTAGCGGGTAATATCAAATATTGGTTATTCTTTTGAATTTATCAGATCACCCAGTCAGCCTAAATGAAAAGAAAAGCGGGCTGGTAATGAAAACCTGTCAACGTGCGAAGCTCTTGACAGCGTTTACCGGTAAGAAAGGGATACAAACCACTCCGTCTTTCGCTATGCGAAATCCACCTCTCCTTACCAAGGTGAGGAAAGGGGCAGGGAGCTGTTTGAAACAGATTAACAAACCGAGCACGATTTCGCAATCCAGATTCTGTTTCACCTTCAGGTGAATTGCAGGGTAGGCCGGTCAAAGTAGCCCGGGCCGGCGGAGGCGGGAGTGGTTTTTGGCGGGAATTTATGGCTGCGGGCCGGAAAGAAAAAAACATGACGCGGGAGGAAGGATGACTTTGACAAGATTTTTGCTTCTTTTTCATCCCCGTCTGACCAGCGTAGCCGGGCAGGGATTGGAAAAGGAAGAGCCTGTCCGGCTAAAGGACAACAAATCAACCTTTCCATTGCGGCGCATGCTAAGTAAGGTATTTTCACTGCCAATGTCGGTGGTTGCGCCTTGTTTCCACACACATCTGCCATCCCCGGGTTCCGTTTTACTCCACCCGGGGTTATTGATATTTGACTCCTTCGGAGTCGTTCCTGATTCGAAACAGATTCCGGATTTCGCCGGAATGACGGGAACCGGACTAGTGTTAAGTCAAGTATGAACTTTCATGTAGAGATCGCTTTGTCGTCGTACCTCCTCCTCGCGATGACTATCTGGAGAGGAAGCAATCTTCCGTCAATTACAATTTGACATGACACCGGTAGGATGAGCCCATGTAATCGACTGAAAATCTTCGCTTTTTTGATTTTGGAATGTCGTTCGTGTTTTCGGTGCGCGACAGAAAATATTGAGGCTCAGTAGCTAATTATTTAATTGTTAATTTGGGGAAATGGAGTGAATCTTATTTCCATACCTTCTGAAAAAAGAATAATTTTGTGCGGCGAATGTAAATTATTTAAAACGATTATAAATTATGGCTGTACAGAAAACCCTTTTGATGATCCTCGACGGTTGGGGAATTGGCGATGGTTCAGAACGTGATGTCATCGCAACGGCACCAACTCCGTTTATGGATTCGTTGATGAAAGAATATCCCCACTCACAATTGCTTACTTCTGGTGAAAACGTAGGATTGCCCGATGGACAGATGGGCAACTCGGAAGTTGGTCACCTGAATATTGGTGCGGGACGTGTGTTGTACCAGGATATGGTGAAAATCACCAAGGCAATTCGTGATAAGTCACTGTGGCAAAACCCACAACTGCTGAAAGCTTATAATTACGCTAAAGACAACAATAAAAAAGTACACCTGATTGGTTTGATTGGTCCCGGCGGGGTGCATGCACTAAGCTCACACATGGTTGCTTTGTGCCAAATGGCTACCGATATGGGCCTGACCGATGTCTTTGTTCACGGGTTAACTGACGGACGTGATACCGACCCTCGCTCGGGTTATGGCTTCCTGCAGTCCGACCTTGAAGCACTGCAAGGAACCAATGGTAAATTTGCCTCAATTGTTGGCCGTTACTTCGGTATGGATCGCGATAAAAACTACGACCGCTTGAAACTGGCTTACGACATGTACACCAAAGGCGAAGGTGAAAAATCAACCGATTTGCTGGCTTCAATCCAGGCTTCTTATGATGCGGGTGTGACTGACGAATTCATCAAGCCGATTGTTATGGTGAAAGAAGATGGCAGTCCGGTTGCCCTGATTGAGGAAGGCGACGTGGTGATCTGCTTTAACTTCCGTACCGACCGTTTGCGCCAGACAACAATCGCGTTTACACAGGAAGACCTGCACGAATTTGACATGCACACCATGGATTTGCAATGGTATACAATGACCAATTACAAAGCCGATTTCAAGGGTGTGAATGTTATTTTCGACAAAGATAACCCAACAAACACGATGGGGGAAGTCGTGTCGAAAGCCGGCCTGAAACAAATCCGTATTGCCGAAACTGAAAAGTACGCGCACGTAACTTTCTTCTTTAGCGGTGGTCAGGAGGCAGAGTTCGAAGGTGAAAAACGCATTCTGGTTCCGTCGCCAAAGGTGGCTACTTACGACTTTCAACCTGAAATGTCGGCGCCAAAAGTTAAAGAAGAAATTGTTGCTGAATTGAAGAAGGGTGAAGTTGATTTTGTTTGCCTGAACTTTGCTAACGGCGATATGGTTGGCCATACCGGTGTTTACGAAGCAATTTCAAAGGCCATTGAGGCTGTTGACCAGTGTGTGAAAGAAGTGGTTGAAGCTGCCCGTGCCAATAATTACAATGTGATGATTATTGCTGACCACGGAAATGCTGACAATGCTGTAAACCCTGATGGCTCAGCCAATACAGCTCACTCGCTGAACCCGGTTCCCTGCATTTACGTGAGTGATAACAAAAACCTCAAAATCAATGATGGTATCCTGGCTGATGTAGCTCCAACCCTGCTTTCTGAAATGGGCTTGGAAATCCCTGCCGAGATGACCGGAAAAGTTTTGATTGAAAGATAATTTGTAATAATGATGTAGAGGCTGTTCCAAGAGTTGTAAAATCACGGAGATACGTCATCGCGAGTGAAACGAAGCGATCTGCTTTTTAAGAGATTGCTTCTCCGGCAACTGCCGGATCGAAATGACGACAGGTGTTACTCTTGGAACAGCTTTTTTTATACCTGTAGTTATGTTGGAGATTGGTCGGGCCATTGTCAGTTTTGATATTTTTGAGGAGCACTTTCTGTGCGACCTGATGAAATGTAAAGGAGCTTGTTGTGTTGAAGGCGACTCGGGGGCGCCGCTGACACAGGAAGAAGCCATGACGATCGAGAAAATTTACCCGGTGGTTGAACCTTACATGACACCGGAAGGGAAAACGATGGTCAATCTTCAGGGTACCTCAATGGTTGACAGCGATGGCGACCTGGTCACCCCCCTGGTAAACAACCGCGAATGTGCTTTCACCTTCACCGATGAACATGGCATTACAAAATGTGCTATCGAAAAAGCGTTTCTGGATGGGAAAGTGGATTTCCGCAAGCCGGTTTCGTGTCATCTGTTTCCAATCCGCATTACCGAGTACAAGCGTTTTGATGCGGTGAACTACCAGCAACTCGATATCTGCAAGTCGGGCCGAGAGTGCGGACGGGCACAAAAACTTCCGCTTTATCAGTTTTTAAAAGAACCGCTTATCCGCAAGTACGGCAAAAACTGGTACGAACAACTTTTATTTGCCGCGAAAGAACGTCCCTGGCAGGAAAAGTAACGAAACACAAAGACTCGAAGAAGCAGTCATATTCTGATTATTCCTATTGCTCTTATGCCTATCATTTCACGCAAAGCCGCAAAGGCGCAAAGATATCTTTAATACGAAGAAGGCGGATGAGAATATGAGGCCAATAGATACGGATGCTTGAAACGTGTAGCTTCTTGATAACTTCCGGATATTTAATCACCAATGATATGTGTTCTATCTGCCTATGTGGTTTTGATTTACCACAAAGGCGCAGAGACATGAAGACGTTGCGGGTAGTGAGTCGTAAGTAAAGACTTCAACCAATGACCAATGACCAATTATCTAATGACTAATTATCTAATGACTAATGACCAATCCCGGTTTTACAGCCGTTTTTTATGGTTTGGCCATTAATTCGACCCGGTTTCCTTCGGGGTCAAGGATAACCGATTCGTAAAATCCATCACCGGTAGTTCTGGGGTCGCTAACCACTTTAAAACCATCCTGACGAAGTTCTTCGGTCAGCTCGTCAACTTTCTGTTTCGAACCGACGTTGATGGCAAAATGAATCAGGCCTGTGAATTGCTTTTTGGTGTCATTTTTTGATTGGGGAATGCCCGGCATCTGCATGAGCTCAATCGAGCAATCGCCGTCGAAAGTAATGAAATATGATTTAAAATCTTTGGTGTGGTTGTAATACCCGTCATTGGAGCTGGCATCGAAATAGTGGATGTAGAAATTGCGCATGCCCTCCAGATTATTTGTCCAAATGGCGATGTGTGAGATTTTCATGGTGCTTGTTTTAGGTCATTGTTTCTGTTATTCAGTTAAATTCCATTCACGGTAAAATTGTTCAAGGTAATTTTCCATAAAATGATGCCTTTTTGAAGCGATTTCTTTAGCTGTCGGCGTGTTCATCCGGTCTTTCAGCAAAAGCAGTTTTTCATAGAAATGGTTAATTGTAGGCGCCGTGGTTTGTTTGTATTCACTAAAGCTTTGATGTAACCGGGGTTCAACTTCCGGGTCATAAATCATCCGGTTTCTATTTCCCCCGAAAGCGAAAGTGCGTGCAATACCAATTGCCCCGATTGCGTCCAGCCGGTCAGCATCCTGGACGATCATGGCCTCGGCTGTTGTTGGGGTGGTGTCAACTCCGGCTCCTTTAAACGATACTTCGGTAATTATTGACCAAATTGAATCTGTTTCCTCAATTGTGAGGCCCAGTTTTTTCATCCATGTGACGGCTTTTGCTTCCTGTTTCGGGTCCCCGTTAAGCTTCCAGTCGTCCAGATCGTGTAGCAGGGCAGCCATTTCAACCCGGAACAAATCCGCATTTTCAAGTTTGGCGATACGGATTGAAAGTTGCCAAACCCGGTAGATGTGCCACCAGTCGTGCCCGCTACTGTCTTGCTCAAACAGTTGGCGGATGAAATTTGCAGTTTCTTGTATCTTCAACTGTTTTTCCATGGTTTTTCAAAGCTACACAATTCCGGTGATATGTGATTTAGTTGTTCTTGAAAGATTTATTGAAGCATAAGCGTTTGTTGGACTGGAAAACGGTTTTTCGGAGAATCCAAAAGATGTTAAAAAAATGCTTTGATATCAGGGATATTATTTATTTTTGCTGATCTTATTCAACTTCTCGGTTGTTATAGAGGAAGTTATAAGTTTAGAATATGGGTGAATCGGGAAAATTGACAATGCCTGTCATGTTGCAGGCAAGTTTTGAGCGCTTTAAAGAACGGAATTCGTTGGTGTTTGCCGGCGAGGGAACAAAAACTTACGGAGAGCTTAAAACGGAAGTTGAAGCATTGGGGATTCAATTACGCCAAATGGGAATCAAGAGGGGAACGAAAGTCGCCATCCTGAGTGTTAATATGCCTAATTGGGGAATTGCGTTCTTCGCTGTTGCATCTGTGGGAGCTGTTGCCGTGCCCATTCTTCCCGATTTTCATTCAAACGAAGTCCGAAATATTATTACGCATGCTGAGGTCGAAGCGGTTTTTGTTTCCGAAGGCCTGATCAGCAAATTGGAGCCGGAGGAATATCCGCTGGTTAAAATCATTTGTATTGAGAATTTTCAGGAACTGAACAGCTTGGATTATCCTTCCTATGAAAAAGAAGAGGCACCTGCCGTTTTTCAGTACGAGGATGTTGAGGAGGAGGATTTGCTGTCGATAATTTATACTTCGGGGACCACCGGCAAATCGAAAGGCGTGATGCTGACCCATAAAAATGTGGTTTGGACAGCCCGGCAAAGTATCAATTTTCAGTTTATTGATCCGGCAGACCGTTTCCTTTCGGTGTTGCCGCTCTCGCATACGTTTGAAAATACACTCGGACTGGTTTTCCCGGTCATGAACGGCAGCTCGGTGCATTACCTGAAAAAGCCGCCTACAGCGCCCGTTTTGATGCCCGCCCTGCAAGAGGTAAAACCAACAATCATGCTGGTTGTACCTTTGATCATCGAGAAAGTATACAAAGGAAAAATCCTTCCGCAGATAAACAGCAAAGCCATTACGCGTGAGCTGTATAAACTGTCACCGTTCCGTAAAATCCTGAGCCGTATTGCCGGTAAAAAACTGTACCAGACATTTGGCGGCGAGCTGCGGTTCTTCGGCATTGGCGGCGCCAAGCTGGATGACCAGGTTGAACGCTTCCTGATGGATGCCAAATTTCCGTTGGCGATTGGCTACGGGCTTACCGAAACTTCTCCGCTTTTGGCCGGGGCTGTTGGGAAAAATGTACGCTACCTGTCAACCGGTGTGCCGTTAAATGGCGTTGAGCTGCGAATAGCCAATGCTGATTCCATGACCGGAGAAGGTGAAATACAGGCTCGCGGCGAAAATGTGATGAAAGGTTACTACAAAGAACCCGGGCTCACGGCCGATGTGTTTACCGAAGATGGCTGGTTCCGGACCGGCGACCTTGGTAAATTTGACCATCACGGGGCACTGTATATCCGGGGGCGGATTAAAAATATGATTGTTGGCGCCAGTGGCGAGAATATTTATCCGGAAGAAATTGAATCGGTCATCAACCGGATGGAGTATGTGCTCGAATCGCTGGTTGTTCAGCAAAAAGGCCGCCTGGTTGCCATGGTGCACCTGAACATGGAAGAAATTGAACAGCGGATGAAGCATGTAAAATTGTTAAAAGACGAAGCCGTCAATAAAATTAATGCCCGCGTTGATGAAATACTGAGCGAAATACAGCAAAAGGTGAATGAGGAGGTTAACAAGTTTTCGCGAGTTCATTTGGTTGTATTACAACCGGTGCCTTTCGAAAAAACACCTACCCAAAAGATCAAGCGGTTTTTATATCATTAAGGATGAAAGTTCAATAAATAAAGCAAAATCCCGGACCTGTGCGTTCGGGATTTTTTGTTTATCGTTTTTGTATTGTTTGCAAACGCGCTAAGCGGGTGATCTGCTAAGCGCATGGTTCATTAAACCGTGCGCCGGAGAGATTTCCGGATGTTTGTTAAGTCCCGTTATTCCTGAAGATTTGGTGTGTAGTGTGTAATTTTATGACTTTGTGATACTTCTGTGATAAACTCATTCTATCTTTCGACTGTTTCATTTAGAAAAAGGTTATGGAAAAAGCGTTAATTATTGAAGATGACAAGGATATATCCGAATTGATCTCCATTCACCTCACGGATATGAACCTGGAAGTCGACAAAGCTTTCGACGGGAAAGACGGGCTGATGAAAGCCCTGAACAACAAATACCGGTTTATTCTGCTTGATATTCGTTTACCGCTGTTGGATGGGTTTGAAGTTTGTAAACGCATCCGCATGGAAAAAAACAATACCCCGGTGCTGATGATCACGTCCAAATCCGAAGAAATTGACAAGGTTCTCGGGCTGGAAATTGGTGCCGATGATTACATCTCAAAACCCTTTGGTATCCGTGAGCTATTGGCGCGTGTAAAAGCTGTGCTCCGTCGGACCGATTACAGCGCACAACCATCCTCCGAAGATGACGTGGAACTTCGTTTTGGCGATTTGTACATTAACGTAGGCATGCGAGTGGTTGAGTTAAAAGGAACCCGGGTTGAACTGTCACCCAAAGAATTCGACTTGCTGGTTCACCTGGCTTCCAATCCGGGGAAAACCTATTCCAGGATGCAGCTACTCAATAAGGTTTGGGGTTACGAATTTGAAGGTTTTGAACATACAGTGAATTCCCACATCAACCGGCTGCGCTCGAAAATTGAAAAGAACATGAATCAGCCGGAATATATATTAACAACATGGGGCGTGGGATATAAATTCAGGGAAGCCTGAAAAGAAAGGGGGAAATGATGCAGTTAGTTAAACCAAAAATTTTCAACCGCCTGTATTTGCAGGTTTCAGCTATTTTTTTGCTGGTATTGGTATTGTTTACAGCAGTTGCCATGTACATCTCGGTTCAGGCATCACGCGATTATTCCATTGAAGTCAATCAGCGGCTCAATCGCGATCTGGCTCAGAATACGGCCGATATGATTAAGCCATACATCAAAAACGGGACTATCAGTGAAGAAGCCATTGCCGATATCATGCACTCGATGATGGTGATCAATCCGATTGTGGAAGTTTATTTGCTCGATCCGCAGGGAAAGATACTGAAATATGCCGCGCCCGATAAAGTCGTCAAACTGGATCGGGTAAGCCTTGAGCCAATTCAAAAATTTCTGAACGATCCCAAACATGGAATTATTTATGGTGATGACCCTCGTAATCTGGGCGAATACAAAACCTTTTCGGCGACAAAAATTATTCAGGACGGAAAACTGACCGGATACATTTACATTGTACTTGCCAGCCAATCTTATGTGTCAAATGCCGATGCTGTTTTGGGCAGTTACATTTTGGGTCTGTCGGTTCGTTCAGTCATTGTCATTTTATTTATCTCTGCCTTGGTTGGGTTGCTGGCAATCTGGTTTATCACGAATAAACTCAACCCGATCATTAATGGCATTAATGAGTTTAAAAAGGGAAATCTGGATGCCCGTATTGCAGTGAAATCAGACAGTGAGGTTGATCGAATCGGATTGGTTTTTAACGACATGGCCGATACCATCGAAAAAAGTATCCAGGAACTGAAGGGGATTGACAACCTGCGTCGGGAATTGATCAGCAACGTGTCGCATGATTTACGTACGCCTGTTGCTTCCATCCAGGGATATGCCGAAACGCTAATGCTTAAGAAGAACAAGATTTCGGGCGAAGAACAGCAAAAATATATCGAGATTATTTATAAAAGTTGCGGGCGGCTGAAAAAAATGGTGGAAGACCTTTTTGAGCTGTCGAAATTACAGACCCACCAGATAAAACCGCACATCGAACCTTTCTCAATAGCGGAGTTGGTGTATGATATTGCCAATAAATACCGGATTATTTCGCAGAAAAGAGGGATTAGTGTAAATACAGTTATTGCCAAAGATGTGCCTCTGGTTGAAGCCGACATTTCGATGATTGACCGTGTTCTGCAAAATCTGATTGATAATGCTGTGAAGTTTTGTAAAGAAGGGGATACAATCAATATAGAAATTGATATGAAGAGTCCGCAAAAAGTAGAGGTCCGTGTTGCTGACTCGGGGCAGGGGATCAAACAAGAAGACCTCGGAAATGTATTCCAACGCTATTACAAAGCGCGGGATGATAAGCAAAGTACCGGTCTGGGATTGGCCATTGTGCAAAAAATCGTTGAACTGCATAATTCAAGTATTCAGGTATTCAGTCAGTTGGGGAAAGGAACAACCTTTGTGTTCGACCTTCCGGTAGCAACCTTCGCCTAAAACTTTACGAAAAGTTGAAAACTCTGTGATAATGTCGTGATACTTAATATCGAATTTTGGATAGTACAAAACAACAAAATTTACTATCATGAAAACAAAATTCGAAATTGCGTTAATTATTCTGACCCTAATTTTTGCATCATGTAAAGATGATGACGAGACGATGATATCGATGCCAAAGGATCCGAATACGGCAGAAAAAGTATCGGTTGACCGTTTTAGTTCAGATGCAGGTCACCTGTTTGTTCGCGATGGCTCCAATAATTTGCCGGAAGGCAATGTCCCTATTGATTTTGATCAGGCACCATTTATTACGCAAGGCCTTGGACCTGGTGGCGAAGTTGTAAAGTATTACAATTTTGATGTTCAGCCGCTTGAGTCAGCTCCAATTTTTGCTTTGTTCAGAGAAGGAGAAAGTTCACCGGTTTCTGGTCAGCTTAATATTATTGGTGTGGTTCCCGGTGATGCCGGCTACAACGATTTTTGGCATGTCCATAAGGTAACGGTCCCTTCGGATTATGTGGCAAATACACTAACCAGTGTGAATGAAGTTATGAATAGCGGCTATGCCATTGAAAGAACAAATATTATTGTGAACTGCCCGGTTGTCCCTGAAGGGTCAACAGCCGATTTACGTTTTAATTCGAGTGAATCTAATGGTTTGGTTCGCGGATGGTACAACGGCAAAGTGGTGTTTTACTTTACTTTTGAAGAAAAGATGTTGACCGTAACACTGCCTGCAACCGGACATCCAGAAGTACCGGTTTCAGATATCCTGGTGACCTTCAATATCAATCCGGATCAGGCTGGTGGAGGTCCTGCTTCAGGATTTATGACCGAGGATGGGACACAAACCCACAATGTGGTACAGACTATTCCAACCGATGGTGGCTATTCACCGCTTTGGGATGTTGATGTATATGATAATGCAGATTTTAACAGCGTTTCTGACTGGGAAAGCGCTCAAAACGCTATGCTTTTAGCGTCAGGCGTGGCGTTGGTGAATTGTCCGGTTGTCTCGGTTCAATAAATTGAAACGGAATGAAATAAATTTCGCTAATAATGAGGGAGAAAGCGAAGTGGTCCGAAGTATTTTCGGGCTGCTTTCTCTGGTTTTAAGAAAGGAGAAAAGAAGATGAAACAGATGATCTATTTGATACTATTTTCCCTGATAGTGATTAACGGATGTGCGCAACAAGGAAAACATCATGCGGAAAATATGAAGGATTCAAAATATTACCGTCCTTTGACTGCTCAGGAGGAACGGGTAATTATACACAAAGGCACGGAAAGACCGTTCACGGGGAAATACGAGAAGTTTTACGAAGAGGGAACATACATCTGCAAACGTTGCGGAGCGGAGTTGTATAGCTCTTCTGACAAGTTTGATTCGGGCTGCGGATGGCCCAGCTTTGATGATGAAATTAAAGGAGCTGTGACACGAACCCCGGATCCTGATGGAATGCGCACAGAGATTACCTGTACCAATTGCGGCGCTCATTTAGGACATGTCTTCCTTAATGAAGGCTTTACCGCAAAGAATACCCGCCATTGTGTGAATTCTATTTCGCTGGAATTTATACCGGCAGGCACTTCAAAAATGGCGAGTAGCGATACGGCTTATTTTGCCGGCGGATGTTTCTGGGGTGTTGAATATTACCTGGAACAGTCACCGGGTGTAATTTCGGCAGAAGATGGATACATTGGCGGCCATATCAAGAACCCTTCTTATGAGCAGGTATGTCGCCATACAACCGGGTTTGCCGAAGCTGTGATGGTTGTTTTTGATCCTTCGGAAACCAGTTTCGAAAAACTTGCCCGCCTTTTCTTCGAAATTCACGACCCGACCCAACTGAACAGGCAAGGCCCGGATATTGGCGATCAGTATAGTTACGAAATTTTTTACCGGACAGAAGAACAAAAGGAAATAGCCCAAAAGCTGATCGATATTTTGAAAATGAAAGGCTACGAGGTGGTCACGCGGCTAACTCCGGCGAGCGACTTTTATAAAGCAGAAAATTACCATCAGGATCATTATAAAAATACGGGTGAAACTCCTTACTGCCACAAGTATACCAAGCGGTTTTAGAAGATATAACCTTCAATTTGTGTTTTTATGAGTCGTTTTTAATGAAAGCGACTCTTTTCTTTTTCGGTTTGAAATGAAACTTTATAAAAACGTTAATCTCCTGTGACTACCCCGTGATACTTTCATCGGAACTTTGGTGAAGATTATTCACTAAAATTATATTGCTATGAAAATTTTACAGTTAACAATTATTTTGGCGCTGACAGCAGCAATGTTTACCCAGTGCAAAGACGAATTCCAGGATGATGAATTTGTCGCTGGCGACCTTAAAAGTGCATCTGTTCCTTCGGGAACCTACACGGTGACAGTTGAAAATGTCTCGATTGATTATCCATTCTTCGAAGCTGGTGCAACCAGTATCCCGGTAGGGGCTTCCGAAGCAGGACCGGCATTACCGGGACAATCCTTTAAATTTTCGTTCCATGCCGGGCCAAATCACAAACTCTCTTTTGCTACCATGTACGGCTTATCAAACGATGGGTTTTATGCCTCCGGCGAAGGTGGAATAAGCCTGTATAGCGGCGAAACCCCGGTTACAGGTGATATTACCTCCGAAATCACATTGTGGGATGCCGGAACCGAGGTCAACCAGGAACCCGGCCCTGGCAATATGCACGATGGTGCTGATGAAAACGGTGTCGTGATGAATATGATGGATGTTGGCGACGGATACGACTACGGAACTGTTGCCACAAACCTGAAAGTTATGCTGGAATATGATGGTAACAGCATGTTCACAGTAACCATCGATAACCTGGCTGGAAGTACAACCGGTATTTCACCGGTAGCCTGGGTGGTTCATTCCGACGGACAGACCCCGCTCTTTGAAGAAGGCGTGGCCGACTACGGGAAAGGACTTGAAGAACTCGCCGAAACCGGCAATGCCAGCCCGCTGGGACAATACCTGTCAACAAACAGTGGTTATGTTTCTCCGGTTGCCCCGGTACTTTGGGTTTTACACGATAAGAAAGACTTTCCCATCTTTACTGAAGGTGCTTCCGATTATGGTAAAGGCCTCGAAACTTTGGCCGAAACTGGTAACCCCGGTCCTTTATCCAATTCATTGATGGATGCGGGCTATGAAACAGGATTTCAGGCTACGCGCACAGATGGAACTGGTGGCCCGCTTTTCCCTGGTCAGATGTACAAGTTCACGATTGAAGGAAAAGTTGGGCAGTCATTGAGTCTTGCCAGCATGTTGGGAGCCTCAAACGATATTTTCTTTTCTACCGGAGATGAAGGGCTCAAGCTTTCGAACGGGGTTGCTGAAATCGATTTGACACATTTTATCGAATTGTATGATGCCGGTACAGAAGTGAATGAATATCCGGGAGCACAAACGCATGCCGATACCGAGGAGAATGGCGTTGTTCGTCAGTTAGACGATGGTTTGCCATGGCCTGCTGCTTCACAGGTAATTAAAGTAACCATCCAAAAAAATTAAGCAAGGAGAATGAAACGTAAGAAAACAAGAATCGGATAGAGTGTGGTTGCGAGTTGACAACATGATGATTTAAGTAGTTAAAAAGCCACCTGTTATTTAAATAGCAAGTGGCTTTTGTATTTGTGCGTGTACGTCTAACGCGCTAAGCGGGTGATCCGCTAAGCGCATGCATCGCCCCATCCGAGGTTTTCTATTTCGATCTTTCCAGTTCTCTTTGGTCGTGTTTTATTTCTGTCGCAAGCCTGTTGTTCGACGGGAAAAAATAGATCATGATTGCCAGAATGGCCATTATTTCGACAAACGAAATGGGAGAGCCCGCTAAAACGAAGCAAATGATAAAGAAAAAGCCCGACCCTTCCATGGTTGCTGCGCGAACAATCATGGCAGACCGGTATAAATCAAGCTTCTCCATTAATGTGAGCTTTTCAATTCCTTCCATTCTCTTTTTGAAAATGAGGGTTCCGGCATAAATACTTATTACAGCCATTGTTGAGGAAACAAGGAGTAGTACATTCTTAAAAAAATCATCTTCTTCGGAGAACGGCCCGGCTGTTTGGTTCAAAAAAATTGAAATGACAGAAAAGCTGATAATTCCCATCATCAAAGCGATGTAGACAGTTCGAAGTGATTTTAAGGCTTCGGTAATTGGTGGTGTCATAAAGCTGTTTTAAGATTTGTTAGCAATCACTAAAAATAATTGAATTTCATTATTCACACCACCTGTAAGGAAAAATTATATTCAGCTACACGTTTCGGGCTTCGTAAAAAAACGCGACACACTGAAAAGATAATTCTGATAAGTTTTGTATTTTGGAGTTCGAAAAGCCATAATGAATATCTAAATATTTGAAAAATATTATTGACTTCATGAGAAACTCCCGCGATAGACATGTTGTTGTCAGCTTTGCGATACTTACAGTCCTTCTGTTGAGATTTATTGACTATACGGATTTTCTTGGTGTAGCACGCATCAAATTCAGTATGGTGATATTATCTTCAATTATGTCATTGATTACTTTAATTA
>JBNKTK010000077.1:0-18703 GCA_050298035.1 Mangrovibacterium sp.
ATGGCCATTTTATGCTTGGGATTGGTAATCGCGCGAAAAAACTTTTCCAAATCTGGTTTGCTGAACACTTTGGGCAACCGCGTTGCTTTCAGGGGACGTTCAATTTCCTCTATGATCAATTGCCGGTTGCCGTTCTTTTGGAAATACAACTTCAGGGCGCTTATGGTCTGGTTTTGAAAGGTTGCGCTGAGCCCGTGGGCGATGATAAAATCGGTGTTAAACCGGATAATATCATCATTGCTTATGCTCTCCGGATTTTTTGAAGCGTAATACCCAAAAAAAATTTCCAGTTGATGAATGTACGTTTTGATGCTGTTTTCGGAATATCGCTTCTGCTCCATCCATGTTTTTAATGATTGGACACCTTCCTTCACCTCCGGCGACAACTGAGACTTAATGGCTTTCAGGTTATAATGGGCCTTAGCATTGGCCGTCACAGCCGTTGTTTTTAAATTGTTCGTGGTTTTCAATGCCGAATAATCCACATAAGCCTTTCCCCTGAATGCTTCGAAAAAATCGTGAAGCCTGAATGCGCTTTCAGGTATAATCCAGCATTTCATGGTATGGCTCCAAAGCACATCCCCAAACATTTTCAATTGCGAAATCAATTCCTGATCGTAAGCAAATTCAATCTTCACCACTTCCCTGTTGTAGAGGCTTGCCTTGCTGAGTGTGATATGTTTCTCCAGGTTCAACGAATTTGTTTCTTGTTTCGCAAATTACGGATTTTTCATATTAATCAACACTTGCTGTTCTGTTTTTTATTTGTGCTTTAAATTGAAAACGGATGACTGTTCATGTTTTTTTGCGTATGGTGAGGTATAGTATCTTGTTGAATAGGTGTTTGTGGTATTTTCTTTTAAATTTTTCTGTTGTAAAGCACGGAAAAAATAGAATATGGCGTCAAATGAATATTCTATTTATTGTCGATAATGTTTACTTTAGTAATCTGTTCAGGGCCGGTCAAAAAGCGCCGGTATCCCCCCAATAGCAGGAAAAATTAATTCTACTTTGACAGATTTGAAAAATATGGATGTTTTTGCCCTAAATCCGGCAGCTGCCGGAACCATCCGGATTTTTCTCCAGGCTCCCTTCAGGGACGGGGTAAAACAGGAGAAAAATCGAACACCAATATTAATCTGTCAAAGTAGAATTAGTAGAATAACAAAAATCGGTTGTTGAATGACAACATCCGGGTGTTAAACGGGTCAACAGCGAGGTTGGTATGGCCCCCAAAGTTCATTGAAAAAGATAAGTTGTTGTTCAAATTTCCGGTTTTGTGTCCTGTATACATAAAGGTATACCAGGTATAGGCAATCAGGCCGTCGGTATAGTAAAAAGATAGGTCAGAACGGTTCCCGGAACAAAAATCAGTTATACTGAATACCCGGAGTTGTGTACTAAACGCTCCGGATTGTATGCAGAACACTCCGGATTGTACACTGATTGCGCGGAATTGTATACTGACCGCTCCGGCGGGCACACAAAATGCCCGGAATTGTACACCGGGTGCCCTGATGGGTATGCGGGGCACTCCGGAGGTTATGCGGACTAATTTCTGTTAAAAAAAAATCGACATCCCTTTCAATGCCAAGGGAATTATTAATTAATAGTTTAATCTGAAAATTTACAAAAAATGAAAAAGAAACCATTACGACTAAAGTTCTCGATTGCACTTACTGAGTTTTACACCTTCGCCATGGGCAAAGTGGGTTTTATGAAGCGCGACCTGGCTGAATTTGTCAAGTTCGGGATTACCGAAGAAAAGCTGAATGCCCAAAAGGACTTGCTTGCGGCCTTTTCCGAAATCCCTACCGACGATGAACTGCTGGGCGCCCAGGTAACGGCCACGCAAGAGAAGGACGCCATTGCCGACCAGTTGCGTAACTCGATAAGCGCGATTATGACCCGGGTCGAAAATAAATTCGGCTTTCACTCGGGCACATACCGTAAGTTTGGCATCTCGGGGGTAAGCGACTTGGATGGCGGGGCGCTCAGTTATTCGGCCCGGCGGGTGCACCGCGTGGCCCAATCGCTGCAGACCGAACTGCAAAGCGAAGGCCTGACAACCGAAATGCTCGACGGGCTCAATGTCCTGCTCGATAGCTATAACCAGGCGCTTAGCAACCAGGAAGACGCCATGGCCGATCGGGACATCGCCACGGAACAACGTATTGGAAAAGCCAACGAAATCTACGACCTGCTGGTGAAATACTGCGATACCGGTAAAAAGATATGGGAAAGCCGTAACGAAGCCAAATACAACGACTACATCATTTACGACACCCCAACCGGCAAGCCCGACGAGAAGGAAAACAAGGTTTCGGTGACCGGGTAAAGATGACGGGAAGGGATGTCATCTTTCCACGCAGATGACATCCCTCAGAACAGGGCATTTATCGCGGTTCGCCTGCCTGTCGGCAGACAGGGAAACCGCGGCACCCCAAGGCAACCGCATTTAAAAAGTTTTACCGCGAAAAGCACGAAAATCACAAAATAAAAAATTGCATAGCAATTTTCAACATGTCAAAGACATGTACTTTTAGCGTTTTTTGTGATTTTAGTGGTTAAAAAATATTTGTTTTATGACAATAGTAGCAAAGCGGAAGTTAAATGCGGCTAACCTGCGGGAAATAATGAATGATGCCGGAGGCATCCAATGTTTATAGCGAGAACGCCAGGCAAAGCATCCGACCCCGGCCGGGGTCGAACACGTTCCGGGCCATCCGTTTTCTATAAACATTTAAATCCTCCGGATTTTTTGTTGAATACAAACTTTAACCTGATCAAATACAATCAAAATGGCCGATACATTTACACAAATCTACATTCAGGTGGTTTTTGCTGTTCAAAACCGGGTAGCCTTAATCTTACCTGATTGGGAAGAAGAATTATATAAATACATTACCGGGATCGTTCAGAATAAAGGGCAGAAGATGCTTTCGGTAAACGGGACTAAAAACCACATCCATTTTCTTCTCGGCATGAAACCAACCTGTTGTCTTTCTGATTTGGTAAGGGAAATAAAAAAGTCATCAACTACATTCGTTAAAGAAAAACAATTTACAAAGTTCAAATTTCAGTGGCAGGAAGGTTTTGGAGCTTTCTCTTACAGTCATTCCCAACTTGGGGATGTTATCCGTTATATTGAAAATCAGAAAAAACATCACAGGCGCAAAACATTTAAAGAAGAATATCTGGCTTTTCTGACAGCTTTTGAGGTTGAATTTAAGGATGAATATCTGTTTACATGGCTGGATGATGAATGATGCCGGGGGCATCCAATGTTTATAGAAAGAACGCCAGGCAAAGACATCCGACCCCGGCCGGGGTCGTACCCCTTCGCTGCCAACCCCTACCTTTTATGCCCGCTTTCGTCTTCCGCGGTACAGGTAGTAGGTCATCACAATTTCGAGGGCGCGGCGAATGGCCTCGTTAATTTGGAGTTGTTCGTTTGCCAGGGTAAAATCGATAGCTGCCAGCCGCATGTAGTAGTCGGTTAATTTGGGTGCCCTGGTTAGCTGTGCCGGTTTCAAATTCGAGTAGGCTTCCGTTTCTTTAATGGTTTTACAGGTAATCAGGCGGACCTGTCCCTGCTTGTCGTGGTTTGCGCCAAAGCCAAACAAACGGCATATCAGTCCGCGATAGGCGTATTCGCTGCAACCTCCGGGCATATCGCCCAAGGCCGAAAACAGGGAGCATAAACTATTTTCGGGGAGCGGTTCCAGTTTCTCATAAAAGGTTTCGGCCTGCCCGTTCCGGTATAAGAAATAGGCCAACGGCAGAAATTCCAGCGGCGAAGCTGAAATATCTTCTTTCAAACAACACAAATGACATTTCGACGCGCAAGACAAACCACCTGATTTGCTGAATTTATTCGTGTGCAAAACCGCATCATTTAAGACTTTTTGCACGCGTTGAACTTTGCGATACATCTGTTTAAGAAGCCGAAAATAGTTTTTGAATAAAATTTGCCAAATCTAACAATTTGCCGCGTTGCTGATACCGCCCGGGAATAAATTTTGTGAATATCCAACAACCTGCCCTGTACCATTCAGGGAAATCGTTTTTAAGCTTTGGTAAAAAATATACAACTCCTTGGGAAAACCAGCCTGAAGGGCTGGCACAATTCAGCCCGGGGCAGAGGCGTAAGGAAAAAACCGTCCGCGTTTTATGTTACAACAACGTGGCATCCTATATTCGGACGGAATCATGCCAGGTCAATAATCCGGGAACCGGACTATTTCTCTCTTTCGTCCGGGACAACATTTGTCCTCTGAGAAACGTCATTTTACGGACGATCAACTTATATTCTCCCGTTCCCGGGGCGTTGCCCCGGGCTATGGGATATCAGCCCTTCAGGCTGAAAACAACAGACATGATTGTATTTTTGAAAGACAAAAACCCTTTCGTTTTAAAAGCGATTTTCCTGCAATACCATCTATCGGCATTATACTCATGTTTATAGAAAAAGCAGCAAAAGATTCTATTCGACCCCGGCCGGGGTCGCACCACTTCAATAATCACGATCATTTCTACATACATTCAAATCCTCCGGATTTAATTCACAATAATGCCAGTATTGAAACTCTACAGAAAGGGCAACCAATCCCGTTTTAACAAAACTTTACCTGAAACAACTTCCTATTAAAATAAAAAAATAACTTTGGCGTTTGTTGTAAAAAACAGGCAAGCACGCATGATGATCAAACAATTCACGATACTTCTTCTGTTATTTTTGGCAATAAATGCGCAAGCACAAATTGGTGGCGAAACAACCTATGAATTCCTGAACCTGACCAACTCGGCCAGGATGGCTGCTCTTGGCGGCAATCAGATTGCGCTAAACGATTCAACCGATTTGAACGTGGCCTATAACAATCCGGCGTTACTAAAACCGGACATGGACAACATGTTTCTGATGAATTACGTGGGTTACTTTGACGGCATCAATTACGGTTATGCGGCTTATGCCCGCCATTTTGAGAACATAGGCACTTTCTCGGCCGGTGTTCATTACATCAACTACGGCGACTTTATCAAGGCCGGAACAACCGGACAAAAAGAGGGTACGTTCTCGGCCGGCGAATATTCGCTAAACCTGTCCTATGCACGAAGTTTTGGCCGCTTTGATGTGGGGGCAACCCTCAAACCAATTCTTTCGTCATTTGAATCGTATCAATCATTTGGAATCGCTGCTGACTTAGGCGTGTGCTATCCCAGCCAAAACCGCCTATCAAGCTTTGCCCTGGTTTTTCGGAATATCGGAACTCAAATCTCAACCTATTACGAAAACGGCGAGCGGGAAAGTATCCCGTTCGACATACAGCTTGGTTTTTCAAAACGGCTGGCACATGCGCCATTGCGATTGTCGGCAACCATGCAACACTTGCAAAAATGGCAACTTTCGCAACCCAAAGAAGTTGATAACGGATACGAAGTCGTTGTTGAAGAAGATGGCTTTGGAAAAATGTTCATGCGTCATTTGGTCCTTGGCGCAGAGCTTTTGCCCTCCGAAAATTTCACGATTAGGGCCGGGTACAACTACCAGCGCCGGCAGGAACTGATGTTCGATGACAAAACGTCGACCGTAGGTTTCAGCTGGGGATTTGGCTTTAAGATCAAACGGTTCCACTTCGATTACGGATCAGCCCGCTATCACCTGGCAGCTACCAGTAACCACATTTCAGTCTCCATCAATTTAGGCAACAATCTCCGTTAGAAGCGTTCGTGTGACCAATCGATCACAGGACACGATCCTGCCAAGATCAGTTACAGGACTCCAGACTTGTTCGATTTAACAACCGGCTACTTCCGACCAAAAACAATATATTTGCGGAAATGAAACAGATGAACACCAAAAAGATCGTGATTGCCATTGACGGGCATTCATCCTGCGGGAAAAGCACCGTGGCAAAAGAAGTTGCCAAAGCGCTGGGATACATCTATCTCGACAGCGGGGCAATGTACCGGGCCGTCACCTTGTTTGCCCTTCGTAACAACCTCGCCTCTAATGGACAGGTAAATGAAAAAGAGCTGGTTGCCCGGCTGAATGAAATTACCATCGAGTTCCGCACCAACAAAGAAACCAAGCTTAATGATACTTATTTGAATGGCGAGAATGTGGAGGAAGAAATCCGGCAATTACCGGTATCCGGGCATGTCAGCCCGGTGGCGACCATTCGCGATGTACGGACAGCCATGGTAAAACAGCAACAGGCCATGGGCAAGGACAAAGGCATTGTGATGGATGGCCGCGATATTGGCACCGTTGTTTTTCCCGATGCCGAGTTGAAGATTTTCATGACTGCCCGCCCCGAGGTTCGTGCCCAGCGCCGTTACGACGAGCTGATTGGCAAAGGCTTACAGGTCAGCTATGATGAAATCCTCGAAAATGTGATCGAACGCGACCGGATTGATTCGGGCAGGGAAGCCAGCCCCCTCCGCCGGGCCGAAGACGCACTGATCCTGGACAACAGCGACATTACCCGCGAAGAACAACTGGCCTGGGTTATTGATAAAGTGGAGGAGATAATTGGGGATTAGTCATTGGGGATTGGTTATTAGTCATTGGTCCCGATTGCTATCGGGATTGGGATTGGAATTTGAAATTTATTTATGAAGGTCGAAATTGATCAAAAATCCGGTTTTTGTTTTGGTGTGGTGAATGCAGTAAAAAAAGCTGAGGACACACTGAAAACGGAAGGAAAACTTTACTGTCTCGGGGACATTGTGCACAACAGCATGGAAGTTTCGAGACTGGAAGCACTGGGTCTGGAGACAATTGGTCACAAAAAATACTTCACCCTGAAAAATTGCAAAGTCCTGCTGCGGGCACACGGAGAACCACCTTCAACCTACGAGTATGCCCGGAACAACAACATTGAACTGATTGACGCCACTTGCCCGGTGGTTTTAAAGCTGCAACAGCGGGTAAAAAATGCGCATACCGAAATGCAGCAAAAAGGCGGGCAGATTATCATCTTCGGCAAAAAAGGCCATGCAGAAGTTGACGGACTGAACGGACAGGCCGACAATCAGGCAATCATTATTGAAGATGAAACCGACTTAAGCAAGATTGATCCACAGAAGCCATCAGTTATTTTTTCACAAACCACCAAATCATTGGAAAAATTTCATCTTTTATCCAATAAGGTGAAAGCAATTTCGGAAGCCCCAACCGACATCAAAGACACGATTTGCCGGCAAGTGGCCAACAGGGTACCGAGGATGAAAGAATTTGCCTCGCAACACGACGTCATTATTTTTGTTGGCGGAAAGAAAAGCTCCAATGCCCGGTTGCTTTTTGATGTCTGTAAGCAAACCAACCCGAACAGCTATTTTGTGTCGAACAAAAAAGAACTCGACCTTAACTGGTTTTCCGGCCACGAGTGTGTTGGTATCAGCGGGGCCACCTCTACCCCACAATGGCTGATGGAAGAAATTGCAGCAATCATCAGGGCTATTTGACACGAACTCGCTTCTCCGGCATCTCTCAGTCCTCTGTATCTTTTTGCTTTCGCCCGAATGATTTTTCAGCGACAATCACTGTTTGAGGGACCGGAACCATCGCCAGCTTATTCAGCTTCATCTTATACCAGAAAAACCAACCGGCAATAATTGTTGTGATTGAGATTCCAATGATGTACGCCATGTCTTCCCCAAGCGCAAAACCTTCAGGCGCAAACAAAATATAGGTCGAAATAACTGCCGTCATAAAAACGGCCGGGATCAGGGTGATCCAAACCGGTTTTTGGTTTTTGACCAGGTAAACCGTGATCGTCCAGAGCACAACAGTTGCCAGTGTTTGGTTGGCCCAGGCAAAGTACCGCCAAATAATGCTGAAGTTGATTTGGGTGAGCAAATAACCAATAACAAACAGCGGAATACTCACAAACAGCCTGTTTTTGATTGGCCCCTGCTTGTATTTCAGAAAATCGGCCACAATCAGGCGGGCACTCCGGAAAGCCGTGTCGCCCGAAGTGATTGGCGCGGCAACCACCCCCAGCAAAGCCATAAAACCCCCGATTTTTCCTAATAATGAATTTGAAATGGTATTGACAATGACGGCTGCATTGCCTTGGTTTTGCTGCATTATTTCATTCAACTCCCGCACACCGCCGAACACACTCATGCTGATGGATGCCCAGATAATTGCCACAACTGCCTCTGTAATCATCGCCCCGTAAAACACGCGCCGCCCGTACTTTTCATTGGTCACACAGCGAGCCATCAGCGGAGACTGGGTGGAATGGAAACCGGAAATTGCACCACAGGCAATAGTGATGAACAGCATGGGAAAAACAGGAAAATTTTCGGTATGATGATGAAAGTTTTGAAAATTCGCCAGGTTCAATTCGGGAATTTTGTAGCCATGCCAAATCAGTGACCCCATTAAACCGACAGCCATAAACAACAGCGAAAAGCCAAAAACCGGGTAAATCTTTCCAATCACCTTATCGATAGGGAGCATTGTTGCCAGCAAATAATAAATAAAGACAATCCACACCCAGAAGGCCGAACCGCCAAAACCGCCAGTCATGTCGCTCAGTATCCGTGCCGGCCCAACAATAAAAACCGCCCCCACAATAACCATCAATATCACCGTAAAGCCACGCATGAATTGCTTAGCCCCGTTCCCCATATAAATACCAACAATTTCGGTAATGCTCAATCCTTTATGGTTGATGGAAAGAATGCCCGAAAAATAATCGTGGGTCGCGCCTGCGAAAACCGCCCCCAGCACAATCCACAAATAGGCCATCGGCCCCCACATTGCCCCGGCCACGGCCCCAAAAATTGGCCCCAGACCGGCAATATTCAAAAACTGGATCAGGAAAATGCGCCACCAGGGGAGCGGCATGTAATCAACGCCATCCGTCATGGCATGGGCTGGGGTGATGCGGGATGGATCAACATCTGCAAACCGTTCAACAAATTTCGAATAAAAAATATACCCCAGAAGCAGGGCACTCAGGCTTATGATTAAGGTTACCATACCGATCGGGTTAAAACTTTGACCATCAAAAATAATTAATCCGGGAAAAACAAAAAGAGGATGCTACTTTTAATATTTCACTCTCCCGGTCCAACAAAAGTAATGTGCCAAAACTGAATAAATTTTGCGAAGTTTGCAGTCACATGTACCACGATTTGTATGCCGATGTCATATTGCCCCTGCCCGTTGGTGATAAATTCACTTACCGGGTGGCGCCCGAATTCCAGGCCAGCATTAAGGTTGGCGTTCGGGTGATTGTTCAATTTGGCGCACGCAAGTTTTTTTCGGCGCTGGTTTACCGGCTGCACTCCGAGATGCCCACCGGCTCGTTCGACATCAAAGACATTGACGCCATCCTGGACCAGGAACCCATTGTCACCCCGGCCCAACTCATTTTGTGGGAATGGATTGCCGACTATTATTGCTGCACCCTGGGCGAAGTTTACAAGGCGGCTCTACCTTCGGCGCTAAAACTCGAAAGCCAAACCCGGATCAGCTACAACCCGCACTTCGAAATGCCTGTTGATATTTCGGGCGAAGAAGAAGCGCTGCTGCTCATGCTACAAGGACACGGGCAAACAAACATCCAGGAC
The DNA here is from genome assembly GCA_050298035.1 of Mangrovibacterium sp. Classification (GTDB taxonomy): domain Bacteria; phylum Bacteroidota; class Bacteroidia; order Bacteroidales; family Prolixibacteraceae; genus Gaoshiqia. The sequence goes on from JBNKTK010000077.1 coordinate 9,592, forward strand.
ATTAACCGTTTTATGGGCAAAAGATCGGCCTTTGGTACGCTAAAAATTTTGCTCGAAAAAAATGCCATCCTTGTTGAAGAAAAGGTAGAAGAAAACTACCGGCCAAAGACGTCCCCGTTTGTCTTCCTTCACGCAAATACATTAACTGAAACAGCCATTACCGAAGCGCTCGACAACCTGAAAAAAGCGAAAAAGCAACAGGCGCTATTTGAGTTTTTCCTGTCGGAAACGATCTACCACAACGAAAAACGCACCAGCATCGAAAAGAAAGAGCTACTTGAGCAGAGCCAGGTTAGCGAGGGTGTTTTACGGGCTTTGGTCGACAAGCAGGTGCTGAGGATTGAAGAAGTTGAAGTTGGACGCTTGGACTTTTCACACGACCAGGAACAGGTGATTTTTGATTTGCACGATGCACAACAACAGGCATTGGAGCAGATCAACGAGCAACTTCCGGCAAAGAAACCCATTTTGTTACACGGGGTCACATCGAGCGGGAAGACCGAAATCTATATTAAACTGATAGAAGAACAACTGGCAAAAGGCAACCAGGTGCTTTACCTTGTTCCCGAAATTGGGCTGACAACACAACTGATTGCCCGCATGAAACGGGCTTTTGGCGACAAGGCCGGCATTTACCATTCCAAGTTCAACGATGCCGAACGGGTTGAAATCTGGTTTAATACCCTGCACAAAAAAGAACAATCATTCCAGATCGTACTTGGGGCGCGTTCTGCTGTTTTTCTACCTTTCCATAAACTGGGGTTGATCATTGTTGACGAGGAGCACGAAAACAGCTACAAGCAGTTTGATCCGGCCCCCCGGTACAATGCCCGCGATGTGGCAGTTGTACTTGGACAGATACACAATGCCCACGTCATTTTGGGCACAGCAACGCCGTCATTCGAAAGTTATTTCAACTCGAAAACCGGGAAATATGCTTTGGTCGAACTGAATGAGCGGTACAAGAACATCAGTCTGCCCGAGATGGTAATAGCTGATGTAAAAGAAGCAACCCGCCGGAAACAAATGAAATCGCTGCTGACCCCCGAGTTGTTCGATGAAATAGACCTGGCCCTGAAGAACGAAGAGCAGGTCATCCTTTTTCAAAACCGCCGTGGTTTTGCCCCGTACCTGCAATGTGCAGGCTGTGGCTGGATTCCGAAATGCAAACATTGCGATGTTAGCCTGACTTATCACAAGCACCGCTATGCCGTTATTTGCCACTATTGCGGACACACGGAATCACTGCCCGGCAATTGCCCGGAGTGCCATTCCGACGACATCCGGACACGGGGATTCGGCACCGAAAAAATAGAAGAAGAACTCAACCTGCTGTTCCCCGAGGCCAAAGTTGCCCGGATGGACCTGGATACGACCCGTGCCAAAAAGGGATACGAACGATTAATCTATCAGTTTGAAAACAAACATATTGACATTCTGGTCGGCACCCAAATGGTCACCAAAGGGCTAGACTTTGACAATGTCAGCGTTGTTGGCATCCTCAATGCCGATCAACTATTGAACTATCCTGATTTCCGGTCGTTCGAACGCTCTTTCCAGCTAATTGCGCAAGTGAGCGGCCGGGCAGGCCGAAAAAACAAGCAGGGCAAAGTCGTCATCCAAACAACACAACCCACACACCCCGTGTTAACCGAAGTGACCACAAATAATTTCACCCAGCTCTTCAACAGGCAAATGGCCGAGCGGAAGCTGTTTAAATATCCGCCCTATTTCAGGTTCATCAAGGTGGTCATCAAGCACAAAAACCAGGAACGGCTAAACCTGGCTGCCAACCAATTGGCCACATCGTTCCGGAAACACTTTGGCACGAACATTCTGGGGCCCGAGTTCCCGGTAATCAGCCGGATACAAAACTGGTATCAAAAAGAGATCTGGATAAAACTTGACCGGGACAACAAATTAGCCCAATCAAAAAAACTAATCCAGGAAGAGATCAAAAAGGTTAAGTCGCTGCAAAACAATGGCAATCTAATCGCCTACCCGGATATTGACCCGATGTAGCAATCAGGTTTATGCCCAAAAGCCTGCCCCGATATATTTTTCACATCCAAATTTTACTACTTTTGTACGGCGAAAAAAAAGAACCGTGGAGAAATTAAAGGTTAATCAGGTATTTCAGAAATTTGGCAATATCCGTGCGATGGTTATTGGCGATGCGATGGTCGACACCTACCTGTGGGGTGTAGTTGACCGGATTTCACCTGAGGCACCGATTCCCATTGTCACCGTTTCACGTCAGGAAGACCGTTTGGGAGGGGCAGCCAATGTCTCGCTCAACCTGCAAGCCCTGGGAGCAACGCCTGTTTTAGTCTCCACAATCGGCAACGATTTAAAAGGGGACAATTTCATCCGCATGATGAAAGACAACAACCTGACAGAAGAGGGCATTCTCCGTTCACCGAACAGAAAAACAACGGTTAAAACAAGAATACTGAGCGGCACAAAACAAATTGTTCGCGTCGATGAAGAAATTCCTGACTACATCAACCAGGAAGAAGAGCAAAAAATACTTAACCAGATTCACCGCCTGGTGAATGAACAACAATTCGACATCATCATTTTTGTTGATTACGACAAGGGCATTATCACGCCAACCATCATTGAGGATGTTATCCGGTTGGCAAAGGAAAAGAAGATACTGGTTGCCGCTGATCCAAAAAAACGCAACTTTTCTCTTTACCACCACATCGACCTGTTCAAGCCAAATTTCAAAGAATACAAGGAAGGCCTGGGGATCAATCTCGAGAAGAAAGAACTTGAAAATATCCTGAAAACAGCCAACGCCTATAAAAAAGAAAAACAGCTTGGCATCATTTTCATCACCTTGTCAGAATTAGGCGTACTGATCAGCAACGGTGTTATGGAAAATCACTTTCCGGCAGAGATTCGCGACATTGCCGATGTGTCAGGAGCCGGTGATACCGTGATAGCAGTGGCCAGTTTATGCCTTGCCGCCGGGTTGCCAACCAAATTCATGGCACAGCTTTCGAACCTCGCCGGAGGGCTGGTATGCGAAAAATCGGGCGTGGTCCCTATCGAAAAGGAACGGCTGAAAATTGAGGCCCGGAAGATCAAAATCTCCCAATAACCCAACCATCGGCCCACCAGCCACTTCGACTTAAATTCATTTTAAATTTTCAACATTTAATTCATTTTCTGCATAAAATATTAACTTTGAAACTCAGCAAAATCAGGATTAACCACATGGGAAAAGTTATTGCTCTTGCGAATCAAAAAGGGGGTGTTGGAAAAACAACGTCAGCCATTAACCTGGCTGCCAGTTTAGCGGTTTTGGAGAAGAAGGTGTTGATTATCGACGCTGATCCGCAGGCCAATGCGACTTCGGGAGTCGGGTTTGATGTAAAAAACGTCAAAACCAGTATCTACGAATGTATTGTTGACGATCTTGATCCCCGGAAAATCATCCTGAACTCGGAGATTGCCGGGCTCGACCTGATTCCGTCACACATCGACCTGGTGGGTGCCGAAATTGAAATGCTGAACCTGCCGAACCGGGAGAAAGTGCTATCGTCAGTGATTGAGAAAATCCGCGATGAATACGACTTTATCCTGATCGACTGTTCTCCGTCACTTGGACTGATTACCGTAAATGCCCTGACCGCGGCTGATTCCATCATCATCCCGGTACAGTGTGAATATTTTGCACTGGAAGGACTTGGCAAATTGCTGAACACAATCAAAATCATCCAGACACGTTTAAATCCTGACCTGGAAATTGAAGGATTTTTATTGACCATGTACGACTCGCGCCTGAACCTGTCGAACCAGGTACTGGAGGAAGTGAGAACACATTTTGGCGACATGGTGTTTGACTCCTTGATTTCGAGAAATATCAAACTCAGCGAGGCCCCCAGTTACGGGTTGCCCGCAGTGCTTTACGATGCCAGCTCAAAAGGAGCATCGAACTACATGGACCTGGCTCGTGAGATTTTGCAAAAAAATGATTTGACAAAAATCAAGAATTCAGAAAAAGTAATCGAATAAAAGACCCGGAATAATTATGGCTAAAAGGAATGCATTGGGCAGAGGATTGGGAGCATTAATTGATGATGCCGATAACCAGAAAGAACATGGTTCATCCATCAATGAAATCCCTGTTGAGAATATTGAAGCCAATCCCTTTCAACCAAGAACAAAATTTGACGAAACTGCACTGAATGAATTGGCCGCCTCGATTAAGGAGCTAGGCATCATTCAACCGATTACCCTACGAAAAACCAGCGACAATAAATACCAGATTATTGCCGGGGAACGCCGTTTCCGGGCGTCAAAAATTGCCGGGCTGAAAACCGTTCCGGCTTACGTCCGGATTGCCGAAGATGAAGGCATGCTGGAAATGGCCCTCGTTGAAAACATTCAGCGTGAAGATTTGGACGCCATCGAGGTTGCCCTGTCGTACCAACGCTTGATTGAAGAATGCAGGCTTACCCAGGAAACACTGAGCGAGCGGGTTGGAAAAAAACGTTCAACCATTTCAAATTATTTGCGCTTGCTGAAACTTCCGACAAATATCCAGAAAGGGATTATCGACAAAACAATTTCGATGGGGCATGCCCGCGCATTGGTCAACGTCCCCAACACAGAAGACCAGCTGTCGATTTACGACCTGATCATGAATGAAGACCTTTCGGTCAGGAAAGTTGAGGAAATCGTCCGGAACCTGGAGAACGGCAACAATCATCAGGACAAAGAGACAACCCCGGTCAACAACAAAGAAAAACACCCGGCCGAGTATGGTGAGTTAAAAGACCACTTAAGCAAGTTTTTCAAAACCAAAGTTGACTTTACCCTCAACAATAAAGGGAAAGGCAAAATCGTTATCCCATTCGGATCCACCAAAGACCTGGAAAGAATTATGGGCATCCTGGACAAATTAAATGGCTAAACGATTTTAAATAATTACGAATTGAATTACCTGAAAATATCCGTATTGTTAATCCTGTTCCTGGCAACAGGATTTTGTTCGTTTGCACAAACTGATCTCAGAATACAGGCTGACACGGTTGATATCCCCGAGGCCAAAATCGCCCATTCACCCCGAAAAGCAACCATTTATTCGGCTGTTTTGCCCGGCCTGGGACAGATCTACAACAAGAAATACTGGAAAGTCCCGTTAATCTACGGAGGGTTCATCGGATTTGGCTATGCCATAAAATGGAACAACGATTACTATGTGTTGTACAAACAAGCCTATTCGGATATTATCGACAAGGATCCCAATACCGATTCGTATGTGGACCTGGATATCGAAGGGGTTTGGGATTTTTCAAAGCCAAGTGTCATCCAGCAGTTCACCACCAGGTTAAAAAGTGCCAAAGACGCAGCGCAGAGAAACAGGGACCTCACGATTATTTTTACTGCGGCTTTTTATGCCCTCAACATTATTGATGCCACTGTTGATGCTCATTTTTTCAATTTCGACATCAGTGATGATTTAACATTCAATTGGGCGCCAGGGCCGGTGTATTGCGCTGGCAAATCGATGCCGGGCGTCAATGTAAGTATCAGATTTTAAAGGGAAGGAAATGATGAGAAGAATTCAAATACTGCTAATTGCTATCGCTCTTTTTGCAGGGCAAACCTTTGCAACAGGAATAAACAAAGAAAAGATGCGGCCTGTAAAACGGCTCGAAGTCATATCGCTGGACACCACTGCTGTTGGTTACGAAGCAGTTTATGCTTTCCCTGATGAAAATTTGAATGACCTGTTTACCGAACAAATTGACAGCCTGGTAAATTCATGGTATGTACAGAATACCTTCAACATTGATTTCAACAACGAGGAAACGGACAATTCGGCAATTGTTTCCATCCCCGATTCAATCTATATTCAACGGTTGCAGGCAATTGATGCCTATGTTGATTTATCATTCAACACGACCGTCAAAAACTTTATTGAATTGTACACGCAACGGCGCCGCGAGCAATCGGAGATCATGCTTGGACTGTCAAGTTATTACTTCCCGATGATCGAAGAATTGCTCGACAAGTACGATCTTCCGATGGAGCTTAAATACATGCCGGTTATTGAATCGGCATTGAACCCACGGGCCCGTTCGCGCGCCAACGCGGTTGGTTTGTGGCAGTTTATGTACGGGACCGGAAAGATGTACAAGCTCGAAATCGGGACATTTGTCGATGAACGCCGCGATCCGGTCAAGGCATCGGAGGCAGCCGTGAAATACCTGGCCGACCTGTATAAAATCTACCAAAACTGGCACCTGGTGATTGCGGCCTACAACTGCGGGCCGGGCAACGTCAACAAAGCCATTCGCCGCTCCGGTGGCGCCCGCGATTACTGGTCAATCTATTACCGGCTACCGCGCGAAACCCGTGGCTACGTGCCTGCTTTTATTGCAGCGGCTTACCTGATGAACAACTACCAGGAGCACAACCTGAAACCCCGCTACCCCGATTTCCCGATTGTAACAGATACGCTCACCATACGCGACTACCTTCACTTTAAGCAAATTGCAAGCGTAACCGGCATGTCTATTGAAGAGCTGGAAACCCTGAACCCACAGTACCGGATGGACATTATCCCGGCCAAACCAAACAAACCTTACACACTGCGGCTCCCCATTGAACGGGTGGCTGATTTCATTGACCGTGAAGAAGAAATCTTTGCTTACGAACGAAACACCTTCTTCCCAAACAATGAGATTTTGGTTCCCAAAGGCAACTATTATCATCCATCAGAAATCCAAGGGAAAGAAAAAATCTATTACACCGTCAAGTCGGGCGATAACCTGGGCTTTATTTCGCAACGCTACCATGTGAGTATAAACGACCTGCGCTATTGGAACAACATTCACCGCAACCTGATCCGCGTGGGGCAGAAACTGGTTATTTATGTGCCAAAATCTGGTGGACGAACAGCACAATCGTCATCGGCAAATATCAGCAAGGACGGGCAGTATGTTTACTACACTGTACAACGTGGCGACACGCTGTGGTCAATTGCCAAGCTGTTTCCCGGTATCTCTAACCAGGATATCATGCGACTGAACAACATCAGGGACGGAAGGACACTCAAACCGGGGCAAAAACTGAAAATTCAGCCCAAAAGCTGATCTGCAAGCAACAGGGAAATCGCTTTTAAGTTTTTTGTATTTGCTAGTCCTTGGGCAAACCAGCCTGAAGGGCTGGTATCCAAAAGCCCGGGGCAACGCCCCGGGAACGGGAGAATATAGATTGATCGTCCGTGAAATGTCGTTTCGCAAAGGACAAATGTTGTTGCGGACGAAAGAGAGAGGTTGTCTGGATCCCGGATTATTGACCTGGCCCGATTCCGTCCGAATATAGGATGGCACGTTGTTGTAACATAAAACGCGGACGGTTTTTTATCATTACACCCCTACCCCGGGGCGTTGCCCCGGGCTGAAAACAACAGGATTGATTATGATCTTGAAAAACAAAGAACCTCTTAGAAACTGTTTAAAATTTGAAACGATGCCCGAAAAATCAAAATGAATGAAACTTAAACAGTTCCTTGGTTTTAAAAACGATTTTCCGACTGCAACCCAATGGCGTTTGCAGATACCCGAATTTAGCCTTACTTTTAGGAATGGCTAAATAGCTTTTCATGAAACCAGTTCGGGCATTTTTATTTCTACTATCAGTCTTAACGTTGTTTATTTCGGTTTCTTTGTTCATCGAAAGAAGCCGGACAGGTACATTGGCAACCGGAACAACCGACATTCTGGCTGAACAAGTAGAAACACCGGATGACACGACAACGCTTTTCCCGGGCGACAGCCTCCGGCTTTACTCCGACACCCTACCAATTGCAGGAACTGCAACCCTGCCTGCAAAAGAAGATTCAATTGCTCCGGGCCCTGCCCTATCAGACTCCGTCGGGTTCCATCATTTTACAGAAAAACTGAACCGGCTTGACACCGCTCAACAACCTGTCCGCATCCTGTATTTCGGCGACTCGCAAATTGAAATTGACCGGATCACATCGACACTCCGAAAAAAACTACAGCAACAGTTCGGCGGGAGAGGCCCCGGCTTAATCCCGCTCGATTTATATTACAACCCGCCACACCAGCTCATCATGAACAGGTCGGACAACTGGCAGGTAAAAAATTTTCTGGACAAGGACATCACCAACCAAAGCATCCTGTTCCGGAATTCGATACTTACAGCCCAAGACGGCGTCGGCTGGTTCCGCATAAACCGGATCAGATCCATGGAGCCCCTGCCCGATTTCAACAAGCTCCGCATTTTTTACCTCGCCAACGACAGTTGCCATCTCATATTGAAGGTTGATGGTGAAAACATCGCTGATGAAATGCTGCCCGGAACAAGCCGGGTCGAAGAACTGGATTTCAACTTTACAAAAACACCCAACGACCTTAAAGCCAACTTTGTGCCCAATGACAGCCTCACCATACTTGGCCTGTCGCTTGACAGTGGCAGCGGGATATTTGTCGACAATATTGCCCTGCGGGGACTGGTTTATCCTGCTTTTACCCGGTCGGACAAAGAAGCTTTGCACGAAATGCTCGACCTGGTCAATCCCAGCCTGGTTGTTTTCCAGTTTGGGGTGAACCTGGTCCCGTACAAATCGGAACAGTACCCGAATTTCAGGTATCATTTTAAGCGGCAAATTGAATTTCTGAAAGCCAGTCTGCCCGAGGTTCCCATCCTGATTGTCGGGGTTTCGGATATGGCGCGAAAAGAAAACGGAGAGTTTGTGTCGTACCCAAACATTCCGCAAATAAAAGCAATCCAGCGTGAGATAGCAGCTGAAACCGGATCGGACTTCTGGGACCTCGAAGCATTTATGGGTGGCCCCGGCAGCATGATCAGCTGGGTAGATGCCAATCCGCCGCTGGGGCGAAAAGATTATACCCACTTTACCGCCGGTGGGGCAAATAAAATCGGCACCGAACTGAGCCGGTTAATTCTTGAAGGAGAAACCAAACTCGCAGCAGAAAAATGAACAGCCAGATAAAAGATATCGTGTACAGCCTGCTGCATTACCAGCCCGACAAGCCGCTATTCTACACCGGCCTGGCTTTCTGGATTGTGTTTGCTGTTTTTCTCGGCATCTATTCCTTTT
>JBNKTK010000078.1:0-18701 GCA_050298035.1 Mangrovibacterium sp.
GATTTCATTATTAAATAGGAAATGTTATTATTTACTTATTAAAACTATCTTTTATTTGAAGTCGGTCTTATTCTTATATAAATGATGGATCAATTTCATTATGCCTGTAGTGAATTTTATTTTTTAGGTAACCATTACAAGCTGATTTTATGGGTGTAAATGATCCCGTCGTTGCTCTTCAATACAAAAAGGTAAATCCCTGAATTGTGTAATGGGATATTAATTTTTTCATATTCCTGATTAATCTCTTTCGTTACAATTGGACGACCCAGCAAATCATAAACAACAGCAATTCCAGGAGGAGTGTTTCTGATATAGAGATTTTGTTCAGATTGATTAAAGAAAAGTACGAGCTTATTTTTTATCTCATCTGAAATACCGCTTACAATACATGGTTCTAGTCCGGTATTTCCGCCCACGCAGGTTTGGCAACTATCGAGATATGCTATACCTCCCCAGTCTCCATTACAATCCTGAATACATGGTTCAAGTCCGGTATTGCCACCTACACAGGTCTGACAACTATCGAGATATGTTATCCCCCCCCAATCACCGTTACAATCCTGAGTACATGGTTCCAATCCGGTATTTCCGCCCACGCAGGTCTGGCAACTATCGAGATATGCAGTACCTCCCCAATCTCCATTACAATCCTGAGTACATGGTTCCAATCCGGTATTTCCGGCCACGCAGGTCTGGCAACCGTCAATATAAGCGCTGCCACCCAAAATCCCGTTACAATCCACTACACAGTCAGAGACAGCAGATTCGTCAATAGTAAAATCAGGTACTACCATTTGCATAAAATCAGGGTGCTCCATGATAATTGTGTAATTACCGCCGGGAATATTTTCTATGAGAAAATTTCCATTAATATCCGTTGTGTCAGCAAAATCAGTATTTTCCAACCAGATTATTACCCCGCTAACCGGTTTATTATCTATATCATTCACCACCGATCCACAAAGTATTCCTGCCCAACCGTTTAAATGACAAAAGAAGACTGTTAAGATTAGAATTGTAAGCTTTTTCATTTTCAAACATTTTATTTTTGCGCACTTTTAATTATCCATTTTCTGGAGTAACTCCTTCGCAGGTATATAATTGGAATTCAAATTCAAAGTCATTTTAAGGTACTGCTTCGTTTTACTTTCGTCATTCATACCTTGTGCGGCTATAGCAAGATTGTATTTTGTTTTCCATGAATTGGGATCAAGCTTTTCTAATACAGATAAAATTTTTGTTGCTTCCATAAATCTGTTTTGTTTCAGATATGTTACTCCCAAATTATTTAGTGCATTCTTATTACTTTTATTAATGCCTAACAGCTTCTGATAAAATAATTCAGCATTTTCGTAATCACCTGCATCGGAATAAAGCTTGGCTAATCCAAAATAAGCTTCTTCATATTTCCCATCGTATGCAATAGCTTTATTGTAAGCAGCAATTGATTTATCATATTCTCTCAGTTTCTTATAAGCGATTGCCAAATTGAGATAGGCCCTTTTATATTCTGGAAATATCTTGGTAGCATTTTCATAGCACCCGGCCGCTTTTTGGTAACTGCCATCTTCACCATAAGCAATTCCCATATTATAAAATGCCCTGTAATGATTTGGATTTAACTGTGTTAGTTTTTGCAACATTCCAATCGCCTTCTTGTAATTCTTATCTTTTATGTATAACAACGACATATTATACAAGGACTTTTCATTGCCGGCGTCAATGGAGAGTAAATCGTTATACGTTTTTTCAGCTAATGTTCGTTGGTTGGTTTTACCATACGCTACGGCCAGGTTATACATGACTTCAGTATTATCCGGCTCGAATTCCAGTGCTCTCTGATAAAGTTCTATAGCCTTTTCTGGTTGATCTTTTATTGAGAAGAATATCCCTAACTGGTTAATTGCTCCTGTGTTGTCCGGCTGCAAATCAAGTAATTGATTCATTAAGTCAATGGCGTTATCAGGTTTGTTGAGTTCAGAATAAACTTTTGCCAGGTTAAACATGGCCTCAGTATAATCTTTTTTTAATTGCAGCGCTCTTTGAAGTGTTTCTTTCGCTTTTAAATACTTTTTGCTTCGATAATACAATACTCCCAGATTGAAGTGGGCTTCAGTAAAGTCAGGATTATATTTAATGGCCTGGTTATAATATTCAGTTGCTTCTTCATATTTGTCATAGTCAGAGTAAATTATACCAAGGTTATAGTAGGCTTCAGCATATTCGGGATTTAACCGGATTGCATTTTTATAACAAATTTCAGCTTTTGGCAGACTATCCATTTTTGCTTTTACAACTCCAAGATTTAGCCAGCCTGGTTCATAATCAGGATATTTATGCAACAACTGTTCAAATGCCAGCCCTGATTCTTCATAATTATTCATCCGCAGATTGGCAAGTGCCAGGTTGTACCGGGCTTCCAAATGTTTTTCATCTTTCTGAAGAACTTGTCGGAATTTTTGTATCGCCTGAGAATATTTACTTTCTTTTAAATCCAACAATCCCAGGTTGTATAGAACCTGTTCATTTTTGGGATCATTGAATAAAGCCTGCTTTAAATCTGTACGGGCGAGTTCATAATTTTCATTACGCAGATAATATGTCCCTCTGTTGTAGTGTATTTTTTCTGAACCCGGTATCTGACTTAGCCCTTTCTCATAAATTTCAAACGCAGATTTTTCCATTCCTGATTCCAGATAATCCAATGCAAGATTAACGTAAACTTCTTCGTACTTAGGATTCTCGTCAAGTAACTCAGTATATAACTTCCGGGCCTCTTTGTGACGGTTGGTTTTGCTGGAAATAAAGGCCAGGTTAAACTTTGCCTTTACATTTTCCGGTTGCAAACGGAGCACGGTTTTATAGTTATCTTCCGATTCTTTATAGTTTCCTGTCGTCTGATTCAGATAGGCCAGGTTATACCAGGATTCTACATGTCCCGGGTTTAATTCGATTGCCCTTTTATAGGATTTTATGGAGTTTTTAAACTCTTTTTCCCTTTGGTAAAGTAACCCCAGGTTATAGTGTGTTTTGTATGAATTTTCAGATTTATCCAGTTCACTTGCCTTTTCCAGCAAACTCATAGCTTCATTGGTATTTCCCTCTTTTAACCAGATTGTGCCAAGATTATAATATGCGTCAGCGTAGTTTGGTTGCAAGTCGATCGCCTTTTGGTACAATGTTTTTGCTGATTCTGAATTTCCCTGGAGAGAATAGGTATATGCCAGATAAAAGTAAGCACGTGCCATGTTGGGATCAATCTCAATTGCACGCTTAAATTGCTCAATGCCAAAGGATTTATCACCATCTTCAATTGAAGCTATCCCTAAAGCAAGTATAAACCTTGGGTTGTCCGGTTCACTATTCACTGCATTAGTATACAATATTACCGCCTTTTTATAATCCTTCTTTTGTTCGGCTTCACGTGCAGCTATATAGGAGTTGTTTGTTTCCTGATTGTCGTTAGGATATTCCTCAGCGCCAAAACTTTCATTAATTGGCAAACCTTCTTCCAATATCGAATCGTTACCCGAGGTGACTGAATTAATTACCACCTGAATATTGTTTTCATCCAATATCCATTTTTCAAAAAATCCAAACTTGCTTAAAAAATTGGTCAGCAAGAGGACTGATAAAATCATAAAAGGGAATATATATATTTTAATGATTCTTATTTTTCTCATCTTCAACCTCCTATTAATTCAAGTTTCCCAGACAATCCCTTCCCATTGATATTTTGAATTTCAAGCCCCGGGCGAACGTTTAATTCTAAAATCTGTGGGCCAAATCGTTTGTCGATCACAAAGTCAATTCCAAGATAATGAAGAGGGATAATCTCCTGGATTTTTTTAGATATATCAATTATTTCTTTCCAACAAGGGATTTGTAAACCCGTAAGTATTTCGCCGTTATCTGGATGGATACCAAATGACGATGAAAGGTCAGGGGAAATAAATGTTATTCCAGAATGGATATCAATAGCCACGCCTATTCCTCCTACGTGGAGGTTTGCTTTGCCCCTGGAACGTAATGTTGGTATTCGCATCATTGCCATTACCGGTGTTTTTTTGAAAACGATAATACGTATGTCCGGAATTCCCTTGTAGCTTATTTTTCCCAGGAGCTTATCAAGCTGAATTTTTTCTTCAATTATAACGGCATCATTCATGCTATCCAATGAATATACTCCGCTCAGAATTGATGAAGCGTGCTGAAATAGCTTTTCTTTTGAAAATTTTTCGCCCGATGAGGTAATCCATTTTGCATCTCTGAATTCGTCCATAATCAGAATGCCGCTACCCCCTTTCCCTTTTGCCGGCTTCATGGCAAATCCTGACTGGTTGTGTAAATCCTGGGCAATATTTTTCAGTTCAAAAAAATAACGGTATGCCTTAATCAGTTTTGGTGTAGGAAATCCGTGTTTTTCCAGCAATTCCTTTGAAACCAGCTTGTCATCGGCCATCTTATAGTATTTGCGTTCGTTGTATTTATAGATGTAATCGATGTTCCGTCGGTTAATTCCCAATACCTGGTTATATGTATTTTTATTCTTACTCATTGAAAAGGATTTTCCTGAATCTCCAGACTTCTGTTAAACGCATCCCTGTCCAGTTCCCAAAATACAATCCACCACAAATTACAAGCAACATCGTTTCCGGGAAAGCGAGAACCAATGTCTGTAATGCCAGGGAATTAATAACGATGTAACAAAAAACGACTGTTATGATGGTATTCCCATAAATTATTAAGGCCTCCTTTGTTCCACTTTCTTCGCTGATAAGCGAATAACGTTCAATGGTAATGGCCATTAATGCAAGCGGGAACAATGTTGCTTTGGCTAATTGCATATTTCCTACCAACACTCCTGTGGCCGAAATAATGAGAAGCGATAAAACCACAAAAACTAAAAGAATAGTCAATTTTGGAGTATGAGTGATTTTTAAACGATTTACCCCCCAACGGATAATTGAACCTGTAATAATTATCATTGAAAAGGTAATCAGTCCCCACAATAAATTGGTTTCGCGAAAAGATGAAGCGATGAGTGCTGGCAAAAATGTTCCGAAGGTTTGTAATCCAATTACATTTCGAAATATAATTGTGACGATAGCGCCAATTGGTATCATCAGGATTATTCGTAATAAGCTTAATGATAGTCCGGCCTTTTGAAACAAAGTCCAGGCATTCATTATATTCAGGGGGTGTGATGCTAACCCTTCATAATCTGACTCACGGGAGAAGTCTTCTCGTTCGATGGAAAAAGAGTATTTAAAATTTACATTTGACGTCCTGTGAAAAAAGGCTTCGTCGCCATAATAAGTAATCAGATAATTTTTGGGCATTTCCGCAAAGTGGTTATTGGTTGGGTCCATGGTTACCCAGTCATCACCGATTAATACTTCCAACCATTGATGGGTAACTGTTTTTGTGCCAGGATTAAGAATAATCCCTCCTACCAGTCGGGCAGGTATTTTCAATGTTCTCAATAAACCGACCATTAACCTGCTTTTCCCGTTACAACTTGCCTCCTGAAGGCGTAAAGCGGTCAAAGCATCTGTTTTACCCGAAAACCCAGTGGTTTTAATATTATTATGAACGTAATTGAAGATTTTTGTAAGCGCTTCGATTAAATCAGAGTTTCTGTCAACATCAATGTTGGTTAATAGTTGAGCAAGCTCTTCATCACCCGACTGTATAAGGTCAGTTTTCTCTAAATATTTTTGATTTGATGATGTATTTATGGAAGATATGGGTAATTTTTCAGGTAGAAGAAAATTAATCTTTCTGCTTATAACATTAAACGAATATTCTATTTCCTGATGCCCGTTTGTATTTGCCTGATTCCAATTGCCAATGCGGTTTAACCCTGAATTGAACAAGGAATAATTATATGGCCCGGATTGAACTTGTTCTTCAAAGATATCCTGATGTACATTTGATGAGGGGAGCATTGCCCTGATATTTATCTCACCACCATGTCCTGTAGCTTCCATTTTTAAGGTAACCCGATACCCTGTCTCTGGCAATACTGTGGCCGGGGTATAATTGAAAAGAAATATCTTTAACAATATCAGTCCGGTAAATATGGTAAGCAGGACAAGAATTATAATGTTTTTCGTATTCATTCCACTCATCTTTTATCTAAAAATTATAAATAACACGATAAAGAATCCCGTATAATTCTTCCTTTTCCCTTTTTAACCGTTCTTCATCCAGGGGTTGTTTGGGTGAACAAATTTCAAGTGAGACGGATGGATGCGGATTTAGACAAGTTTCAGTTCCTGCCCGTATCCATTCTTTCTTCATGAATCCGCTCATACTCCAATCCGATGCTATCCCCGGGGCATCTACCAGTCCCGATGATGAGTGCCAGGGAGGATCCGCAGAGTTTCCTGCGTCAATAATCATATCTCTCAACCGGATTAATTCAGCACTTTCTGATGGATAAAATACACCTGCCCCCTGCTTGTTATTTTCTATTGGTACACGAACCAGGTTTTCATATGTATCCTCATTCCCCGAATGAAGGAAGAGACTGGCTTTATAATTATAGCTGTTTATCAGGTTCATCATCGCCTTGGTTTCCGGTTCAGGTTGTTTTTGGATGTTTCCGAATGGAAAATTCCTGTTCAAATCAATGCCATTACCGTTCTCCCTTTCATTTTCGACATAACCATCCGGATTATGAACCACAATTATATCAACCGATATTTTCCGGGCGTTTAATTCTTGTCCGTTTTTTTCGTCTAAAAACCGTGTCAGAAAATACAAAAGAGCTGTTACCGGCGCTGCTTCGTCTCCATGGGTTCCGGCAACAATCAGGAAACGTAATTCCGTATCTTCTCCGGAGTATCCGACCCTAATCATTGGAATGGGTTTGTGAAGTCGGGCACTCCTGCCAATTTTGAATAACTCTGTGTTTTCCCGAAATCTGTTATGTGTTTTGTTTAACTGAGAATAAAGCTCATCAATCACCGGATACAGATGCAAAGTATCGGTATTATCGCAGTCGAAACTTTTCACCTTTTTTATCATATTGGCATTATCGGAACATCCTGCCAGCAGGATGAGAAGAATCAGAACCCTGAAAAATAAAAGCCCTTTGGAAGCCATTCTATTTGTTTTAAGGTAATGTATTTAAATAGCTTTGTGCTTTTCCTGCTTTTGAGCAGTTAGGATAATCATTGACAACCTTTCCATAAGCCATGCGGGCATTTACAGTATCGCCTGATTTATGATAACTGCGAGCGATGTAATACCAGGCTTCGCCAGCCATTTTGTTGCTGGTTTCCATTGATACAACTTTCTGCAAAGAAGTAACCGCATTGGTATAATCCGATTGATAATAATAACTAAGTCCCCTCCAGTAGTAACAGGAAGATATTTTTGTACTATTCGGATAATTATTTATGACTTTTGTAAATTCTGATATGGCATTGGGATAATCTTCACTGTTATAATAGCACCATCCTATTTTATATTGAGCCTGATCGGCATAATCGGAAGAAGAATATCCGGATACAATTGCGGCATAATCTGCTCTTGCATTACCAAATGTATACGATTCCAGATCGTATTTACAATTTGCCCTGTAATACATGGCCGCAATTTTATTATCACTTTGCGGGTATGATGTAATAAACGCATTAAATTCTGATATCGCGGTTGCCAGTTCGTTATGATTATAATAAGCCATAGCCCGGTAATATTTGGCCTTTTCAGCTCTTAAACTAGCTGGATATGTAGTTAGAAAGGTTGAAAATTCAGTGATTGCCGATGCATAATTTGACGCTTTATAGTTTGTATAACCGAGCTGATAATACGCATCTTCAGCATTGGAGGTATTCGGATAATTACTTATCACTTTGTTAAATTCAGCAATTGCCTGGGTGTAATTTCCTGCTGACGAATAAATTGTTGCAATGTTGTACTGAGCATCTCCCGCCCTGACGGATGAAGGATAATTCTGAATCAGTTTCTGGTATGCATCGATTGAAGATGTATTATTATTTTGTTTTTCGTAAGCCCTCCCCACTGAATACAGGGCATCAGCTGCCTTCGAGTTTGTTGGATAATTATTGACCACAACATTAAAGTAAGAAATTGCACCGGCAAAGTTTTCCTTTACTGCTTCGATCTTACCCAACCAATAATTAGATAACGCGATTAATGAATGGGTGGGATATTTCGATATAAATGAAGTAAATCTGGTTTTTGCAATGTCATATTCATCCAAAGTATAATAATCAAAAGCAATTTTGTATTCCGCATCAATGACCAGGCTATCTCCTGGAAATTTATCGATTATTTCCTGGTAAGAAGCAATAGCTGCCAAATCCTCACCCTTTATGTCTAATCGATTAGCTTTAACAAAGAGTTCTTCCGCCGAAATACTTTTTTGATTCTCAATTAATACCATCTTCCCTGCCGAAACAGTTTCGCCTGCTTTTGATATATTTACACTACTGACATACGCATCCTGAAATCCAACCTTTTGAGCTTTTAATGAATAGGTACCATAGGGGACAGAAGAAATGGTATAATTTCCGTAAGAATCACTTACGGCAACAAATGATGTCCCCTCGATAAATATGTAGACATCATTATGAGTTAACTGTCCATTCAGCTCCACCGTACCACTTATGAATCCTTTAGGTGTAATTCCGGTAACCAGCGATTGTGCAAATAAATTTAAACTCATTGCACTAATTAAAATTAATAAACCCGTTAATGAAATTTTATTAGCCATTTGTAATTTGTTAAGTATGATATTAATATGATCTCAACCTTATCCTGAGCAAATTATTAATGTCTTTTGAGCAACTTGCCACACAACAACACTTTACCTCATGAATAAATTCTGCTTATAAAAGAGGAAGTTTAAACTTCCTCTTTTATTACTCTGCAAACTTTATCTATGTAAGCCTCATTGATTGATTTCAATCTCTTGTGTCAAATCCAGTTCATCCAGAAATGATATCATCTTGCAATACAGTTTTACTCTGTTCTCGACAGAGTTAGTTTTTTAATAAATTCTTCATCACTGCTTTCAGCCTGCAACTCTATTTTGTCGTTACCTGTAGAAATAATCTCCCACGCTTCATTCAACTTCGACAAAGAGAGATTATCCGTTTCAATGTCGACCTCCAGGGTACTTTGATCATCTTCGGGGTCGTTCAACTTCCATGACCCGAGAAATATTTTTGATCCTTCCTCATCTTTTACAGTCAACGTGAGGTCTTCACCAAAATTTAAAACGTAAGGATTAAACGAAGGTGTTATATCAGTGGGATCAGCATAAAATGAGATAATCCAGTCTCCTGCCGTAAGTGTTACATTTAAACTCTGATTCTCATAATTGGTATCGGATTCAGTATCTGCAATAGTTCCGGCATCCGTATTAGTTTGTGTATCAGTGCTTGTATTGTTGTCAGCACTCGTATCTGTATTGGTCTCTGTATCTGTGTTGGTGTCAGTATTGGTTTCTGTGCCAGTGTCCGTATTGTTGTCAGTACTAGTGTCTGTATTTGTTTCCGTATCCGTATTAGCGTCTGTATTGGTATCCGTACTGGTTTCTGTGTCCGTATCCGTATTGGTTTCGGTATTTGAATCAGTATTGGTATCCGAACTGTCATCATTATCATCCCCAGTTCCATTTTCATTTCCTACATCTAATCCAGAATCGTCATCCTCATCGCATTTGCCAATAGTATTTGAGATTTCAGTTTCCAGTTCTTCCTTACTATTTACTTGAATTGAATCACCTTCCGGAGTGATTAAATTGATCGGATATTTTATTCCTACAATAAGATTACTGATTTGACTAAAAATATCATACATGTTTTGGTCGTTCATTACCTTAACCACAGATGACTTCTGATAGGTTGTATTATAAATAGCCAGTTCAATGGGATAAACAAAATCGATACACTCGATGTCATCATCAACGATTTCGCCAAACTGTTCCTGGATTGCTTCTAATTCGTCTTTGCCGGAGAGCTTTCTTTCGGAGTAATCGCTGAAAACAACAGTGATTGGAAAAACAATTGTAATGACAGCACTATCGTTTAATGTTGCTTTATTAATATCCTGAAGAGAAGATATGGTTAGTAATTTGTCATCCACTTGAATCGTGTAGGGAAATTTTATACTGATTCCGTTACACTTATCGATAACATTGTCGAAGGATCCGTCTTTGAGTATTACATTTAAAATTAAAGCAGAAACATTATCATTAACGTTAATCGTTTCGCTTGTATCTGGTTCTTCTATTTCAACAAATTCTGTCTGACAACTGTTGAAGATGCTGAGTAAAATAAGAAAATGAAGAAAATTGATATGCTTAAATGTTTGTCTCATTTCAATTATTAAAATCTCAACAATTAAACAGATACCCTATGTTTTCTCCTACCTGGATATATAAATATCTAATTTTAGCCTTGACCTCAAAATGAAAACAAAGCGCATAAAACCATCAATATGAATAAAATAGAAGAGTCTGGAGACATCTGTCGAGAAAAAGTATTTAGCGAGATATTCAGGCAGAATTCACAAGATCTATTTAATTTCCTGTACTATAAGTATGGGGATGCTAATAATCCACAGGATATTGTTCAAACAGCCTTTGAGAAGCTTTGGAAAAATTGCAAGAACGTGTTACGGGAAAAAGCAAAGTCATTCCTCTTTACGGTGGCCAATAATGAAATGCTTAACTCAATTTCAAGACAAAAAACGGTGCTGAACTATCAGTTGCAAAAACCTAAAGATTATACGCTTGAATCACCTGAATACCTATATGAGGAAAAGGAATATTTCGACAGGCTTCAACAAGCAATTGAGGAGTTAACGGAAGACCAAAGGGTAACATTTTTACTTAACAAGATTGATGGAAAAAAGCATCAGGAAATAGCCGAAATATTAGGCATTTCAAAAAAAGCCGTAGAAAAACGAATATATACAGCGTTAAAAAATTTAAGAGAAAAAGTAGAGATTGATAAAATATAAAGGTTTTATCGGTAGGAGATTATCTCACTCATTTGTTATTTAAATAAGTCTACAAAATATGCAAAACGAGGACATCATAAAAAAATGGTTAGCAGGCGATTTATCAGATTCAGAAAAAAAGGAATTTGAACGTACTGAAGACTACAAAAAGATCAATAAACTTCTTGAAGCTGTTAAATCGTTCAAAGCTCCTGAATACAATGTTGAAAAGGAATATGCTTCGCTTTTGAATCAAAAAAGGGAAAAACAAATACATGTTCGACTAAAAGATAGATTTAGCCCTTTGCTTAAGATCGCAGCTGTTTTTATTTTTACATTAACCCTTAGCTACTTTTTTTATACCCGCTTTGCTTCTGTAAATAGTTCTGAAGAATGGTATGCGAATCAGAGCGGTATTTATTTACCCGATTCATCCTTTGTGTTATTAAATAAAGGATCTAAAATAAAATTCTCACAAAATGAATGGAAAAATAAAAGAAACGTTGAATTACAAGGAGAAGCTTTTTTTAAAGTAAAAAAAGGCTCCAGATTTTGTGTAAAAACAGAACTTGGGATTGTTTCCGTACTTGGGACTGAATTTAATGTTAAAGACTGGGATAAGTATTATGAAGTAACCTGCTTTACGGGATTGGTTGAGGTGCAAACTAAACAACAGAAAGTTCTGTTAAAACCGAATGATGCTTTTAGAATTATAAATGGTGTTGAAAAACAATATCAAACATCATCAGCCACAGTGCCTGATTGGTTTAAGGGAGAAAGTAGTTTTAAAAGCGTACCATTTAATTTTGTGATAGAAGAACTTGAAAGACAATACAATGTTTCTGTTATAACAAAGAATATAAATTTGAGCCAAATTTTTACAGGAAGCTTTCCTAATAACAATTTGGAATTAGCATTGGAGTCAATTACAATTCCGGTAAATTTAGAATACCAGGCAAAAGGCAATCAAATTGAATTTTCAGTCAAAGAAAATAATTAGATACCTTATTCCGCTGTCTATCTTTCTAACTTTTGGCAGTATCAGGATTTCTGGTCAGAACACAAGACAGAAGCCTCTTGACAGCGTACTTCAAATTCTTGAAAAAAGATTCGACGTAGCTTTTACCTTTGCCGATGATAATATACTTGATAAGCATGCTACCATACCTGCTGAAGGATTAAATCTTCTTGAATGCCTTCAATCAATTGAGAAACAGACCGGGTTACAATTCAGAATATTAGACACACGTTATATTGCGATTACTGAAAGCACCCACGATTTTGAAGTTCGAGGCAGGATAGTTGATAAAAGCACAAAACAACAAATCGGGGAAGCTGTTGTGTTCTCCGGAAATAGTTACTCTGTCAGCAATAAGGACGGTTTCTTTGCATTTAAGGGCAATTCATTGACTGATTCGATATTGACAATAAGACATACTGGTTATAAAACCATAACATTCTCCGCATTGAACTGTGATAAAGATTCAGCAATCTATGAACTTGTCCCCAATGTCAGAATTATTGAAGAAATTGTGGTCAATTATATTGCCAGAGGAATAAACAAACTGGCAGACGGCTCGATACAACTGAATATACAAAACCTGGAAACACTTCCGGGACTTTCAGAACCGGATGTTTTGCATACGGTACAAATACTTCCGGGCATTGAAAGTGTTTCTGAAAGTGTTTCCGATATCAATATACGCGGTGGAACAAATGACCAGAATCTGGTGCTATGGGATGGAGTAAAAATTTACCAGACAGGGCATTTTTTCGGTTTGATTTCTGCTTTTAATTCAAGGTTAATCAACAAAACAATAATCGCAAAAAACGGAACAAGTGCGAAATACGGAGAAGGGGTTTCCGGGGTAATTGACATGCGACAGCAAAATTTCAGACCCAAAAATTTTGAGCTTAGTGGCGGAATAAATCTGATTAGCGCCGACATCATCTCAAAAATACCTTTGGGTCGAAAACTGTCGCTGATACTTGGCGCAAGAAGATCCGTTAATGATTTAATAATCACCCCTCCCTATAAAAGTTACTATAACAGAGCCTTTCAGAATACGAATATTTCAGAATACATTAACAGTATTGATAATCATAATTTCTCCTTTTATGATTTAAGTTCCAGGCTTTATTACGACATCTCTGATCACGATAAAATACGCTTGAGTCTTTTAAATATTGAGAATGATATATCATATAAAGAAAATACATTCACCAAGGATACATTGCAAGGAAAGAAAAGTAGTCTGAATCAAAACAGTTTCCTTTCAGGGTTCAACTATTCACATTACTGGGATAAAAGTGACCGAACATCTGTTTTTGCATATATTTCCAGGTATAACCTGAATGGTATTAACGTTGATGCACAGAATTCTCAAATCCATATTCAGGAGAATAATGTAACTGACTGGGGATTCAAACTCAGTTCCCGCAACTATTTTAATCGATCAGATTACATACTTAATGGTTATCAGTTTAACGAAATTGGTGTGCAGAACCTTGACAATATAACGAACCCTGGCTATCACAGAAACATTAAAGAAGTTTTAAGGATTCATTCCTTATTTTCAGAAGTAACATTTTTTTCTTTGTTGAATAGATTATATCTGCGTTTAGGGCTGCGTGCAAATTATCTTATAAAATTTAGTAAGTTTTTATATGAACCCAGGGTATCCCTGAATATCAGATTAAATGATTTTATTACCTGTGAAATGCTAGCCGAAATAAAAAATCAATACACAACACAGGTTATTGATTATCAAACAGATTTTCTTGGAGTAGAGAAACGAAGATGGATTTTAGCCGACCACAATAAAGTACCAATCATCAATAGTAATCAGTTCTCTGTTGGAACACGTTTTAGCAAAAATAACCTTCTTGCATCTGTTGAAATATACAATAAACATGTTAGTGGAATTATAACCCCAAGTCAGGGATTTCAAAATCAGTTTGAATATGTTTTTGCTCGTGGAGAATATAATACGCAAGGCTTAGAGGTATTAATTAATAAACGGAGTAAGAAAACAAATGCCTGGATTAATTATACATTTTCCGAAAATGACTACTCTTTTTCGGAACTTATTCCTCCTGATTTCCCGAATAACCTGGATATTCGCCATACTCTGTCTTTAGGGGGCAGCCTAAGTCTTAAAGATTTTGAGATTTCAGGTGGCTTCAATTATCGTACAGGAAAACCAGCTACAAAACCTACTCCTGACAATAATTCGTTTGACTATGAAATCAACTATGAAACGCCTAATAGCTCGAGGATGACTGACTTCAGCAGAGTGGATTTATCGGCAAAATATAATTTCAATATTCAAAAGAAAAAAAGGGGTGTTATCGGTATATCGGTTTGGAATGTGCTCGGTAATAAAAACATCATAAATACATTTTATCGGAGAAATCGAAATAATGAAATTGAGAAAGTTATCCAGTATTCTTTAGGAATTACTCCAAATGTCAGCCTCAGGGTTAGCCTCTGATAAAGTTTGTTGTTTATGTCAACCTCAATTGAAATTTTCTGGATACAACTGAATCATCTCTGATTTCTTGCTTTTTAAGCTCCAGGTAAAAAATTCAATACTCCTCCAGGTAGCACCGCCGGGGAAAGAGGCTGTCTCAAAAAAGATGGCCTCTTTTTATTTTCTGCGAGTGTCTCGCCTGATACAGAAAGAGGGAGCAGTTGCTCCCTCTTTCTGTATCAGTATTATAAGCTAAATAATTAAAGTGTTGCTTGTCCTGGAGCCCAGTCACATGGAGTCAGTTTTCCGGTTTGCAATGCTTCGAGCACACGCAAAACTTCAGGCACATTACGGCCAATTGCCAGGTCGTTTACAGATACCCAACGTATTGTTCCTTCCGGATCAACAATGAAAGTGGCACGGTATGCAATTTTCTCTTCTGCTTCCAAAATACCCAATTCTTCAGCCAATGATTTTGAAGTATCGGCCAACATAGGGAATTTCAACGCTTTCAATCCCGGGTGGTCATTTCTCCAGGCCAGGTGAACAAATTCTGAGTCAGTTGAAGCACCAATCAATTTGGCATCCAGTTTCACAAACTCATCGTAATGATCGTTGAACCCTGTGATTTCAGTCGGGCAAACAAAAGTAAAGTCTTTTGGCCACCAGAAAATCACACTCCATTTTCCGTTGATGTATTCGTTTGTTAATGTTTCAAATTCTTTACCTGCTTCCAAAGAAACGACTGCTGATTTTTTAAATTCAGGAAATTTTTCTCCAATTGTTTTCATCGTATAAATTTTTAATCGTTATTGTTTTTGATTTAATCTTCTTGTAAAACCTACTCTGATTATTCAGACCAGATAAAAATTACATTGCAAAGATAAAGCTGGTGCCAACACCGGTCAAATTGATTTTTTTTATTCCGAATAGACAAAAGCTATTCCGTGGATCGTACCTGGTCTTAAAATCAAATTGTATCATACAAAACAGCACAACAACCTCTTTGTTTATAATTGTCCCCATTTTTGCCAACACCACGTATGGTCTTATCGCATCCGGGGCTCGCAAAACGAAGTTTTAATCTGTAAATCAAGCCACTATCAGTAAAGAAAACATTCCGGTAATGGTATCAGCAAAATAAAATTCACCAAACAGAAAGATGATGAAACAAACCGCACCGACACAGCAGAATTCCGCTATTTTTGTGCTATCGTTATTAACCCTAAAACAGTTTACATGTTAAAAGTGAATGAATACTTCGGTGGCACCGTAAAATCGATCGCCCTGGAAAATGAAGAAGGAACTGCGACCATTGGCGTTATGGAAGCGGGTGAATATGAATTTGGCACAGCAACCATTGAGCTGATGACTGTTACCAGCGGAATACTGGACGTGATGCTTCCGGGAGAAACAAGCTGGAAAACTTACAGGAAAGGTGAAACCTTCCGCGTGGAAAAAGATGTCCGTTTTAAGGTGAATGCCATCGGGCAGGTTGCTTATCACTGTCTGTACTTGTAAGAAATTTATATCCCTTTTGCTGGCTTTCTTCGCAAAACCAGCAATTCTTTTTAAATTGCCGGGCGCACATTGCAAAACTGTCAACCTATGAAGCCTGAGAAAACATCATTCAGCCGTCGGAAATTTATCGGATCAACTGCCGGAGTTGTTGCCGGATTTAGTGTTCTACCCAGTCATGTTATTGCCGGGTTAGGGCACCGGGCACCAAGCGACAAATTGAATATTGCCGGGATTGGTGTTGGCGGAATAGGTTACCGCAACCTGAAATACATGGACACCGAAAACATCGTGGCCCTTTGCGATGTTGACGACGTTTATGCAGGCAGAAATTCATTCAGGGAATGGCCGTTGGCAGCACGGTATAAAGATTACCGTGAAATGTTCGACAAGCAAAAAGATATTGATGCGGTCATGATTGCTACCCCCGACCATTCGCATGCCTTACCGGCATTAATGGCCATGCGGCAGGGCTTGCACGTGTTCCTTCAAAAACCGCTTACCCACACTGTTTTCGAGTCCCGGGTACTGACCGAAACGGCCCGAAAATACGGCGTTGCCACCCAAATGGGCAATCAGGGCAATTCGGGTGAAGGCATCCGCCAAATCTGCGAATGGATTTGGGCTGGCAAGATCGGGGAAATCACGAAAGTGGATGCCTGGACCAACCGGCCGATCTGGCCCCAGGGAATGGAACGCCCAAAAAAAGAAATGCGCGTTCCCAAAACACTGGATTGGGATTTATTCATTGGCCCGGCAAAATACCGTCCCTACAACGAAATTTACACTCCGTGGAACTGGCGCGGATGGTGGGATTTTGGCACCGGCGCCCTTGGCGACATGGCCTGCCACATTCTTGACCCGGTATTCAAGGCACTGAAGCTGGAATACCCAACGTCAGTTCAGGGAAGCTCAACTCCGGTCAACACGGAATCTGCTCCCAACGCAGAAACGGTTACCTACGAATTCCCGGCACGAGATAACCTGCCTAAGGTGGCCATGCCCCCGGTAACCGTTACCTGGTACGATGGAGGCCTGATGCCTCCCCGTCCGGATGAATTGCTTGACAGGGAACAAATGGGAGACGATGGCGGTGGCTGCATCTTTCACGGCACCAAAGGGAAAATCATGTGCGGCACCTACGCCATGAACCCGACCTTGCTCCCGACCCGGGAAATGGCACATTTCGAACAGCCTGCCAAATCAATCAGGCGCATTGCCGATGCCATGAAAGGAGGGCACGAACAAGATTGGATCCGGGCCTGTAAGGAAACACCGAAAAACAGGGTCGAAGCATCCTCGAACTTCGAATATGCCGGTCCTCTCAATGAAATGGTGGTGATGGGGGTGCTGGCCGTTCGCCTGCAAAGCCTTCAACGAAAGTTACTCTGGGATGGACGGAATATGCGCTTCACCAATATTGATGACCGCGACCAACTAAAGGTACTCACCAAAGATGAGTTTACCTTAGTTAACGGCGATCCACGTTTCAATAAAGATTTTGCGACCTTACCAGCAAAACAAATGGCCGAAGAATGGATTCGCCACAACTACCGCCAAGGCTGGGAACAAATTTAGGTTGGGGATTGGTCATTAGTGATTAGTAATTGGTCACTGGTTGTCTGTCCCTAAAATAGGTTGACAGTTTTTATGAGCCTGATTTTCTCGAAAAGAATTTAATAATTCCGTGAAAATAATGACAAAATGATGAGGAAACAGGCTTGGTAAGCTTCGGGATTCAATCTCCCGAATTACCCAATCACTAATGACCAATGACTTTAATAACCAATGACCAATCCCCAATGCCTAATTACAAAAACTCACTCTCCCAGGTGTTGTCTGATTTTTTGTTCGATCTCTTCGGTTAATTCTTTCGGGTCGCGACCGGCAGGGTCAATCGGGGGCAATACGGTATAGGTCAAGCTGGTGCCAAAACGAAGTGGAAAATAAC
This sequence comes from Mangrovibacterium sp., assembly GCA_050298035.1. Classification (GTDB taxonomy): domain Bacteria; phylum Bacteroidota; class Bacteroidia; order Bacteroidales; family Prolixibacteraceae; genus Gaoshiqia. The sequence goes on from JBNKTK010000078.1 coordinate 17,929, forward strand.
CTTTTTCCATTAGGGTGCTGTTGCCGTCAATCACAAACGGGACGATCAAGGCGGAAGGCGCTGACCGCAGTAGAGAGGCAACCCCGGCATGCTGAAACCGTTTTACTTTCCCGTTTTTACTCCGTGTCCCTTCGGGGAAAATGCTGGCAGAATACTTTTCAGCCTCAATGTGCTTGCCGAGCTTGGCAATCTCAACAATTGACTGCCGCCCGTTTTTCCGGTCTATCAGGGCCGAGCCGCCATGTCTCAAATTGTAGGAAATGCTGGGAATGCCTTTCCCAAGCTCTTTTTTGGAAACAAATTTGGGATGATGCTTGCGAAAGCCCCACACAATGGGCGGAATATCAAACGTACTTTGATGGTTGGAAACAATCAGGAAAGGACGGTTTTGCGGCAGTTGATCAAATCCCCGAAAACGAATCCTCGCCCCGATAACTACTAAACTGTACAGCAATAAAAAGTTTAGGATATCAACTGATTTTTTACGAAGCTGATAACCACCAAGCAACCGACAAACGACCTGGATAGGATGAAAGATCAAAAGCAGGACGCCAAATATCAACAGGTAAACAGGAGTTAAAAGATATCCCAGAAGAGTTCTCATAGTATGTTTTTCAAAATCAAACCACAAAAGAACAAAAAATAACGCAAAATGCCAGAATCAAAGATACTGTCTCCCCTACTGTTTCTATTTCATTGAGGCTGTAAACAGAACTCTGTCTACAAGTATTAATTTTGTAGGACAGAATTATGGAATCAGAAGAATTTAAAGC
>JBNKTK010000079.1:0-18377 GCA_050298035.1 Mangrovibacterium sp.
TAGTCTTTATAATCTCTGGTTTCAACATCTACCGAAGTATAGGTCAACGTGCTACCGGATTTTTCAATTTGGACGCCGTGCGCTGTTTCATTCAGGTTTGAAACTTTCCAGCGACGCAAATCCCAGAAGCGGTGATTCTCGAAACAAAGCTCCAAACGTCTCTCGGTTCTAATCAGTTCCCTCATTTTACCCTGATCGCCTTTAACCGATTCCAGGTAAGCATCATTGTTTCCGGCACCAACACCGGCTCTTTGGCGAATTGCTTTTATCACATCGTATGCCGAATAAGTATGTCCGCCGTTACCGGTAGGTCCCCACGCTTCGTTGGCCGCCTCGGCATAAGCCAGGAATATTTCGGTATAACGAATGCGTGCCGCATAATGCTTCTGCTCGGTATTAAACTGGGGATTGGGGTTACAATCATACCGCAATAACTTACGCAGGTAATAGCCTGTGCGGGTAGATAAACCACTTTCATGATTAATGACATCATTATCGTTTTCCGCATTGTTGTCATCCAAACCATACGTGCCGGTAATGATTACATTGCTGTTTGGGCCTTGCGTGCTCTCGTTAACAACAATGTAGTTTGACAAGCGGGGATCACGATTTTCGTATGGATTGGCCGGATCGTAGTTACTTGCCGGATTGGTAATTGGATAACCGTTTGCCATTGGGAAAGCATCTACCAGATTCTGGGTTGGGTTTACACGTCCTTTTCCATACAAAGAAGGAGGGAAATTGTCGGTTTCCAGCCTATTGTTTTGTCCGATATCGCCTCTCCAGATAATTTCGGCAGGAGTAACTCCTGAAGCCAAGCCTTCAATTTCGTCTTTAACATACCAGATTCCACCTTTCGCAGCCAAACCGCTAATACCACCAATACGGTCGAGGACGGTTGCCGCGTAGTTGGCAGCATCATCCCAACTCATATCTGTTCCGGCACTGTACGCAGGACTGGCAGCCAGCAAGGCAACCTGTGCACGCACGGCCTCAACAATACGGCCGGTAATGCGGCCCCGCATATGGTTTCCGTTTACACGGTTATAATCACCGGCATTGGTTACGCCTAATGCCTGGTATTTTTCGGGGATTTCAGTGTCTGAGATTTCGCCATAGTCAAACGGCAAAAGTTCGATAGCTTTGTCGGCATCAGCAAGAATCTGGTCGACACATTCCTGAAACGTATTCCGGGGCAGGTTGAAATCCGATGAAGCCGTTTCCGGTTCAGTCAGGATTGGCACGCCCAGCAACTGTCCGTTTTGGGTCCAACCACCGTGGGCCAACAGCAGGTGGTACATTTGTACCGCGCGCAAACCGTAGGCTTCGCCTTTCAGGCGATCGTTGTACATGGTACTTATTACCTGGTCTTTACTCCAAACAACCTGGTCGGTGTTGGCAAGAAACAAATTCAAATACTGAATTGCGTTTTTGCGACCTTGCCATTGAGACGTTGGATTATTGTTTGAAGTCCAGGAACCGGTAGCCATCATCAAATAGCTATTGTTATTGTCGTTGGTTACCGCATCATCGGTAGCCAAATCGCTATTGGGTGCCGATGAATAGGGCAGAAGAATGTAAGCATTGGCTAGAATGCCCTGTGCGTAAGTCGGTTCCTGGTACATGGCTTCGAGCCCACGGTTGTTCTCAAGAGCCGGTTCAAACAGATCGGCACAACCTGTAAAAAGAAGTACAAGAACCAAAAGTGCTATAATATTTTTCATAATATAATTCGTATTTTGTTACTCATTCATTAGAACACGGCTTTAATACCGAAATTATAGAATCGCGTTTGAGGCGAACTTGTTGTATTCATTTCCAAAATGTCTCGCTCTTTCGAGAGGGTCAACAAGTTAGCTCCGCTAACGTAGGTAGAGATTTCTTTGAAGATGAAATTCGGTAACAGGTTCTTCGGTAAATCATATGTGATTTGAACCTTGGCCAGGTTAAAACGATCGGTTTTATATAACCAGAAATCAGAACTACGGAAGTTGTTGCTCCCGCTTTTTGTAGTCAACCGGGGATAAGTGGCTGTTTCTTTGGTTTGCTCTGTCCAGCGGTCACGCACGACTTCGGAATATTTCCGGTCGCCGTAAACCCAGTAGTAGGAATTGTCCTTCATCGCGTAAGCACCAAAGTTACCTGTTCCCAAAGCAAAGAAAGTCAGGTTTTTCCATTTGGCAGTCAGGTTTACACCCATCGTGAAGGGAGCACCACTCCATCCACCGCGTCCCAGGAAAACCACATCCTTGTCATCGATAACCTCATCGTTATTTTGATCGATGTATTTGAGGTCACCAGGCGTTACAGTACCTCCGAATTTTTGTTCCGGAGAATTGTCAATTTCGTCCTGGCTCTGGAAAAAGCCTGCACTTTGAAGCCCCCAAACACCATCAATAGCACGTCCCTGGCGATTTTGATAGTCGTATTCGTTATTTTCATCACGCTGTGTTGCCTCGGTTGTATAATATGTACCGGCAACACCCAGGGTAAAGTCAACCTCTCCAATTTGCTTGTTCAGATTGACATTGAAATCGAATCCCATCCGTTTATCGTTGTTGAAATTGATATTTGGAATAAACGATGCATCCGGATAGTAAGTAAAGAAATAGTTCGGGTAGATGGTTGACGGTTCAATAATCAATCCCTCCATTGAGTTGATAAAGAACGAGGTGTTGACTGTTAAGAGTTTCTTCCACAAAGACGCTTTTACATCGGCTGAAATTTCTTTCCGCTTGATGAATGTCAAATCCTCGTTACCACCACGAAGAGAGTTGGTCGAATGCTCTGAAGCTCCATCGTACCAGCCCCACCAGGCACCATTGGCCTGCGTGTAGTTTGCTTCATACATGTAGTAATCAGAAATATCCAAATCCGAATTAAGGATGCTTCCCGAAGCGCTCAACATCAATTCATCAACTACCGAAGAGTTTGAAAGGAAGCCCTCTTTACTAAGTTTCCAGCCCAATGTGAGCGAGGGAGAAAATGCGTTCCGGTGTCCTTCGGCTAACTTGGCAGAATGAATTTCCGCAGCTCCGAAGTCGGCGTAGTACTTTCCTTTGTAATTGTAACCCAGCTGCAAGGCAAGGTTGGCATTACTGGTCCGGTGGTACACCTCCGATTGTGTTTGCTGATAACCGGCCGCAATTAACATGGCAGAAAAGTTATGCGCGTTGCTGATCGAAGTCTCATAAGTGAAATAGCCGGAAAAGGCAATGGTTTGCCGGCTGGAACTTCCAGTGATATTCTGCACACCAGATTTCTCATCCTTACCATCTTTACGCAATCCGCTGATCACATCTGCACCATTGTAGTTATACCACGAAGGCGTAAAAATTGCGTAATAGTTGTTGTATGAAGTGGTGTATGAAGTTGCATAATCAACGGCAAACTGCGTATGAAAAGCGAGGCCGTTCAATAAATTGCCCAGGTCGAAGTTCAATCCGGTATCAAACTGAAACTGACGGCTGGTCCATTTCTTGTAGCCGCCAGCATAATAATCGGCAAAAACGTTCTTCAAATCTACCTGGGTACCTCCCAGAAAATATTTCCCCCCGATAATGTTGTTGCTACTGTTAATTAAATCCCATGATGCCAGATCATTCGGGTCAATAAAGTTAGTCGGGATCAACGGAGATACACGATTAGGCCTCATTGTAGTAGCATAGGTCCAATAATTATCCGGATTATTGTCGTCGTCAAAGGGATTGTTATCATTATTATCTGGGTCACTATCGGTGGCATTGGCACTTCGCAAGTCGTAGAAGGTTGCATTGGCATTGATGTACGCATCAATAAAATCATTCAGTTTCAGGTCAATATTCCCCCGGACATTTAAACGGTTAGTATTGTTATCAGCTGCCTCGCCAAACTTAAATACATCACCCTGAGAATAATACCCGATGTTTGTGTAGAAGCGTGCACGTTCGTTCCCTCCTGTTATTTCAGTAGTTACATCTGTGCGGTTGTACGCTTTCTTTAAATAGTCGGAAGAATAGAAATCGACATTCGGATAACGGTACGGGTTGCTTCCTGAAGCATAATTGTAGATATCCGCGTCACTGTACAGAGTCGACAAACCATCGTTTGTAAGAGCCTCGTTATAAAGTGTCATATACTCGGCAGAGCCTAAATATTTTGGATAACTCTTCGACACGTTAAAACCGGTATTGGCACGTACATTAATTTTTAATGGTTCGTTTTTACCTCTTTTGGTCGAAATGTAAACAACCCCTTTGGCTGCCCGGCTTCCGTAAAGTACAACAGCAGAAGCCCCTTTTAATAACGTGATCTGCTCAATTTCAGTTGGCAACACATTTACAGCATCGCGGGGAATACCGTCAACCAATACCAGGTAGTCGCCCATACCCCACATGGAGTTTCCGTTCCAACCGCCAACATATCCTTCCAGGTTATCCAAACTATAGGAACTATAGTTCTTGTTTGTCAATTCTTCGAGGTTGATGACAGAAACACCTCCCAAAAGGTCACTTTGTGCTACCTTACGGTAAGAAACCTGTACCATTGGGTCATTAGCAGTGTGTAGCGAATCATTTTCAGCGGTCGTTTGTGCACCCATCAGAAATGGAAAGCAAACAAACATGGCAAATAAAATGAATCTTGTTTGTATATGTTTCATTGTTTATTCATTTATAATTTCACAATACTTTATCTCAATTTGAACTACCAACCTGGATTTTGTCCAAATTCCGGGTACATAGATGTATCGGAAATCTTCAGTGGAAGCCAGTAGTGCTTGGCACTAAATTGACGGGTTAGAATCACTTCTTCTCTGAAGTTGGCTACCTTGGCATCTTTAGGGTCATTTTCTTTAAAGAAATCAAGGCTTTCCACACGGTCGAATTCTTGAGAGGTTTTCACATTGTACGGGTATTCAGTAAGCAACAACCAGCGTTGCAGGTCGTTAAACCGGAAGCCTTCGAACGATAGTTCTACGGCGCGCTCTCTTCTCACTTCATCGATAAACTTATTGCGGTTAGCGGTGTATGTGGTGCTTACATGTCCGGCGCCTACACGGTCGCGGAGTGTATTGATCGCCTCTTCAGCAGTCTTTGAAAAGTTTGTGGCCTTTCCGTTAGCTCCCCCAAATGCAGCGCAAGCTTCGGCATACATGGTATAAATATCACCCAGACGCATGTAGGGCAAATAAGTGTGAAGGTTGAAACTCCAGTTGTAAGCTCCGTCGTACTTATTCGCGGTATGCGGCACCAACTTCTGAATGAAATAACCGGTACGGCTGCCATCAGCAGGATTTCTCATTGTACCGCCTGATGCAAGACCGCAGTAACGCAGATATTCCATATTATCAGGCATTGTTGAATTGACATACTTAAAGCCGTCAATTACGATATCATGATAGAAGCGGGGATCACGGTCTTTGAACGGATAATTCGGATCAAATCCGGATTCCGGGTCATCCAGGGGCATACCGTTGGCCATACCATACAACTTCACATAGTTTGCAGTCGGGTGGTGGATGATGTTATCATGCTCGACCAAACCTTTTACTTTAGGGCCAAATGTTTTCGATGTGTTCCAGTTACTACCGTTAAAGTCGGTAGAAGGGCCACGGAAAATCGCTTCTGTTGACCCCGGCATCAACCAGTTTTGCCCGGTCGTGCAGAAGATATCGCTAAAGCAACTGGCTGCATTGGTTGCCTTTACATGGTTATAAAGATCTTTATAGTTGAACTCGGCCAGGGCATACTGTGTCTGTCCACTTTCTACCAGGTCCAGTAATTCACCAAAAGCCTCGGCTGCCTTGCGACAATAAGCTTCGTCGTAATTGTAGGTATTGCCTCCACCTGTTTCGGCGCCGTTTTTCATCAAAGGGCTGCCTGCCCACAAGTAGTTCTTGCCTAAATAGCCTAGTGCCATGATCTTGTTGGCGCGTAGCTGGTTTTTACCTAATGTGTTTTTACCCACAGATGTTTTGTCCCAGTCAATAGGCAGTAATTCGGCAGCTTTTGCGAAATCGGCCCCAGCCTTGTCGGCACATTCCTGATAAGTCAAACGTGGCAATGTTGGTTTTTCTCCCGAAGGCAATACCTCTTCAATGTAAGGCAAACCTCCAAAGTATTGCATCATTTCAAAATGCCACCAGGCCCTGAAAAAGTATAACTGACCGGCAATAATATCTCGTTCTTCCTGAGTGGCCGAAGTCAGTTTATCAAGATTGGCAAGACCAATATTTGCTTTCCGGATACAATACCAGGCATGCCCCCACAAACCGTGATCAAATTTATTGGTTGATGTAGGATTTGGGTTATTATCATCCAGCCAGGTTCCCGGCGCATTTTGCCAGGCCCAAAAGTTACCAATGTCAACCTGGTTTGTCATGTGCCAACTTCCTTCCAGGTTAAATAATTCATCATCGCCCCAGTTCCAGGACGTGGTCCAGTATTTCTTTTCCTTATCCGGAATACAGTTGTATATCTCCTCAATAAAGCCCTGGAAGTTGCTAAAATTCGCAAAGGCCACTTCTTCAGACACGATTGATTCAGGCTCTTTTTCCAAATAGTCCTCACAGGAAAAAAGCCCCAATGTCACGGACAGTAAACTGCCCCATAAAAGAGTCTTATATATCTGTTTCATTGTTTTCAATATTATAATGTAAATCTGATACCTAGATTATAACGCTTCATGGTAGGATAAGCTCCCTGACCACCACTACCAGCAAAATTGGATTCACGGTCATCGGGCATTCTTGACCATACCCAGAGGTTGTTACCATTTACAAAAACCTTAAGCGTACTAATGCCAATGTTTTTGATCCATCCGCCACTAATAGAGTAAGCCATTTCGGCATTTTTTAAACGGATGTAAGAACCGTCGAACAAATACTGGGTTCCCGAACTGTAACTTGGGGTAGATAACCAGCGTGGTACGGTAACATCTGCATTCGGGGCATCTTTCGACCACCAGGTACCCATGTCATACACCGTGTTTAGCTTGCTTCCGAAGCTTGTGAGCGTAACCGGCCGGGTTACGTTGTTAACCCCGTAAAACTGAACGAACCCACTAAAACCTTTCCATTCGAAACCAACTGTAGCGTTGTAGGTATTTTGAGGGGAATCGGAATAGCCATAAGGAATCAGGTCTCCTTTGCTATCTATAATTCCATCGCCGTTAAAGTCGATGATGTAGTAATCTCCAGGTATTTTGTACGGGTCGTTCGTATCATGTTCCGGGCTGCCATAAAGCTGATCGTAGGTATTTATGTAGCCTGCATCAACATAAGACCTGGTTTGATTGATACTATATCCGGCTTGTTTCCGGTAATCCTCGTACAAGGCAGGATCATCCCGTTCAATAATCTCATTCTTTGCATGAGTCATACTCAAATCAGCCCACAGACGCATCTTGTTCGGAAGCATCTTGTTGATCCGCAATTGAAGTTCGTAACCTTCAGTGCTCACTTTTCCCAGGTTGGCTGTTGGAGGAGTAGTTCCAAAATAGGAAGGCACCGAACGTAAATTTCCGGCAATAAGAATATCAACGCGTTTGTCTCTAAAGTACTCTACACTACCGGCAAACAAGCCATTTAAGAAGGCATAATCAAGACCCGCGTTAAACTTTTTCACCGTCTCCCATCTCACATCGGGATTACCCACCTGTGATTCCCGGTACCAGGTATATGGGCTTTCTCCATGGTTCAAATCCAATGACGAATGACCTCCATAGGCCCATTGGGTCATATACAACCAACGAAGAGGGTTATTGTTAATCGTTACGTTATCGTCCCCAATTTCACCATAGGAAGCCCTTACTTTCAACATATCCAGAAACCGAAGGGATTCCATGAAAGATTCTTCTGAAATCATCCAACCCAAAGCGCCTGAATTGAAAAAGGCGAAGCGATAATCGGCACTAAACCTGTCTGAACCATTGTAGGCACCGTTGTATTCTAAAAAGTATTTGGAAGCATAGTTATAAGTTGTACGGAATGCCCAGTCTTCCCGATAGAAAGGAATCTGGTTACCAGTCGCTCTTTCCTTACGGCTAAATAATCCCATCGCTGTTATACTATGTTTTCCAAAATCACGGCCCCAGTTCAGCTGGGTCTGATATTCCAGGTTACGCTGGGTTGACCAGTTCTGAACTTCACCACCGGAAATATTCCACAATACCCCCTGCATGAAATCGAACTTGTTGTTATTCTCATACTCTTTTTTGTAGGTTGCAATGCCGGTACCCGGATCAATCCATTTTAGCTGTGCGTCATTATAGAGGTCGTTAATCCCCCGGTTAAACTCAACAAAAGTGTTATCCCAGGAAATTGCTCCTCTGAATTTCAACCCTTTGGTTATAAAATCCAGGTCCTGTTCCAGAATAAAATCGGTATTGATGCGGGTTGTTGTTGTTAGCATGGTTCCCGAAAGTGCTAAATTGGCTGCCGAGTTGCTCACGTTTGAGATATTGGGATAAAAGCCCCATGAGCCATCTGAATATTGTGGCAGGAATACATCGGGTGCAATGTTATAAGCACCTGCCCACTGCTGTGCAACGCCCCAGTCAGAAGAATTTGTTTGGCCCCAGGGAGTTTTTTGAGCACCATTTGATCCGGCCAGATTCAGCCTGAACAACGTCGTTTTTGTTAGCTGAAAGTCCAGGTTACTACGCACGTTAACCCGGTTGTACCCATATCCTGAATCGTAGTTCCGTCCGTTATCATAGACATGGAAAAGGTCGCCTTCGTGAACAAAGTCAGCCGAGGCGAAATATTTCACGAATTTAGTACCGCCGGAAACATTTAAGTTCGCATTGTACGACATCGCATAATCATTGAATAGCACATCTTGCCAATCAACGTTAGGATAGCGCTCCGATTCTTCTAAATTGGCCGGGTAACGGTATTTGTTGATAATAGATTGCGGTGTTATGTACCTCCACGAATCCGGAGATACTCCCAATTCATGCTCAATGGCAATGTTACGAGCCATCAGTGCATCATATGAGTCTAATTTATTAGGCAATTTTGACGGCACTTTGACGGTCATGTTAGCCGACACGTCAATTCTTGCAGAGCCTTCCTTACCACGCTTTGTTGTGATAAGGATTACTCCATTCGCACCTTTCACACCGAAAACAGCCGTTGCAGATGCGTCTTTCAATACAGAAACAGATTCTACTGAACTGATATCTACGGCACTCAATGGACGTTCGACACCATCGACCAATACCAGTGGTTCACTGTTATTCCACGAACTGGCAGAACGGATTATAATTTTGGGGTCTTCCTCGCCGGGCATACCCGAGCTGGAGATGGTGATTACCCCCGGAAGGTTACCTGTCAGTGCGGCGCCCACATCGGTTATCCCTGCAGAACGTTGCAGCACCTCACCGGTGGTTTGTGTAATTGCACCCACCACACTTTCCTTTTTCTGCTGGCCATAACCTACAATAACGGTTTCACCAAGTTCCACACTCGACTCTTTAAGTGTTACCGTTATATTGTCCTTACCGGCAACATTAATTTCCTGCATTTCCATCCCAATGAAAGAGATAATAAGAACATTGTTCTCAGCAGGGATATTCAGCAAAAATGTTCCGTCCACATCGGTTGCTGTTCCTACTCCTGTAATACCTTTAATGGTAACAGCAGCACCAATAACCGGATTTCCCTGTTCATCCAATACCGTCCCTTTTATAGGTTTGGCATTCTGGGCAAAGCCAGACAGGGAAATCAAAGTAACCATCAAAAGCATTAAGCTTTTTGATAGTCCAATCCTTACACTTTTGCTTAAGGACTTTTTTTGAGATAATAGATAATTCGTTTTTTTCATTACATTCTCAAATTAAATTGGCATAAGGGTTCTAATTCCAAATAGAAGTGTATCCTTCCTTCTCTAAAGCCATCCTGAAACTTTCGGCACAGGGCTGATCAAGGATTTGAAAGAGAAGGTAGCAATGCTGCAATTTTTCATTGAAATAATTTTTACTCATAAGTCATAGTTTTTGGTTTGTATTTATGTTTAATCAAATAATTGACATTTATTAAAATCACAATAGCTGTTAGTCAGCAACTCAATAGTTTTTGCTTGAGGCATACAGGCCAACATTTGTTCCGGTAAATCCGAATGACTGCGCTGTTGACAGGTAATAAGCATCAACCTTATCTGCCAGCAACTTCCATTTGCCGTCGCCAACGGCATAGTAAAAGCTGAATTCGTTTCCATTGGAGGATATTTTCAGTTTAAGGTTAGCATTATCAAGTGTCAGAGGACTGGAGGCCAAAACTTCAGCCCCGCTTGCAGTTACTTTCTTTAGGCTGATAAGGGTCGAATCGGCAACTTGCTCCATAACAAAGACGTATTGATGGCGCTCATCTTTATTTAAAAGTAAGCCTGCTGACTCCCCATCGATTTGTGGTTTAAAATAGAGGCTGGTTGAACACTCAAATTTGTGGTGTTGCAAGCGACGGCTCACATAGGCCGGGGTTTTCAATTCATTCGAAGCCACATCAGCACATCGTAATGTTAAAAAGCCAGGGTCTTCGGTTAAAGAATACAAGTCAGTTGCCGGACCGCGCAGTGTCATCCATTCCATACCAAGTTTATCGCTGTCAAACTGGTCGTCCTTTTCAAAGTTTCCGAAGGTGATACTGCTGTCGCGTTTAACGCCTTCCATCTGCATAATTTGAGGAATGGCTTCATCGCCCTTGGTCATGTAAGGGAAACCGTCTTCGCTCCAGCGGATCGGCATTAAAAATGTTTCGCGCCCCAGGTTTTCAAATTCATTATTAATCGGACGACAAGCCAGGAACACCGACCACCACTGTCCATTGTTCTTTTTGATTAAGTCAGCATGTCCGGCACATGTGATCGGAAGGGGACGGTTCTCGTCAAGGTGCTTTTGTGTCAGGATCGGGTTCTTGTGCCATGGTTTAAACTTTCCCATAGGCGAATCCCCCCTAAAAATCACTTCACGATGGTTTACTGATGTGCCGCCCTCGGCACACATCAAATAATAGTTCCCATTGATTTTATACAGATGTGGGCCTTCAATCCAAATTGGTTTGTCAGCCAAATTTACACCACCGTTAACCAGCATGATGCTTGGCCCAAAAGTCTTTTCTTGTTCAACGTCAAACTCAAGTACCCGAATGGCACGGTGCCCTTCGTAAGTTGAGCCGCCATCAGGAACATCGTTATTCACAATATATGCCTTCCCGTCATCATCAAAAAAGAAAGAAGGATCGATTCCACGAACATCCGGTAACCAGACCGGGTCTGACCATGCCCCAAACGGGTCTTTGGTTTTTACAAAGAAATTACCCCTGTGGATATTTGTGGTAATCATGTACCAGGTTTGGTTGCGCGGGTTGTAGCTGATTGCCGGTGCAAAAATGCCCTCGCTTACCCGTTGACCATCGAGCGGCAATTGTTCGGGACGGGACAAAATGTGCCCCACCTGCTTCCAGTTCATCAAATCGGTGCTATGAAATAAGGGAACCCCCGGAAAGTACGAGAATGTTGAGGTAACCATGAAGAAGTCTTTCCCGTTGGTGCAGATACTCGGATCGGAATACCAGCCCGGCAAAATCGGGTTATAATAATAATCGTCACCCGGCAAAGGATTCTCTTTGTAGAAATCATCCTCTCCTTTATAGGTAAAATAGTCGAAATGAGCGACTAAGCTATCTGCTGCGAATTCTGGTTTACTTTCCTTTATCGGAGATTTACAGGAAATTAAAGTGGTTGAAAGACTTAATAAAAACACAACTCCACCAATCACACAAATGGAGAAACTCTTCTTCATTTTATTCATCATTTAGGTTAATAGCCAGCATTTGTTTTAGTTATCAAACCGTCGGAACACATTTGAACGGTTCTTTGATAATTTATCGAAGGTTAAAAGTAGAGTGTGATTTCTGGGCCGATTTTCGATTTTGAATATTTGATTTTTAATTTGGGATACTTTCGGCAAGTGATTAAAGATCAATTAATTAAGAGTTATCCGGCAGGCAAATACCTGAAAAAAGAAGAATTTTTTCTTTGAAATTTGGCAATGGAGGTTCCCTTTCGCGAGTTGATGAAAAGGAGTGAGAAGGTTAAATCAAAACAAAAGTCGACATCTTAACTTTTGATGATGCCGACCTTTTCTGGTTTCATGTTTTAAGGCTCACCCAATTTGGGTTGGAGATTTGCCATAATGCTTGCGGAATACCGTACTGAAATATCCGACACTGGAGAAACCACATAATTCACTGATTTCGGTAATCGTGTACTTTTTGGATTGGAGCAAATCCAGGGAATGATCCAGTCGGATTGTTTTAATGAAATCTGTTGGTGACTGGTCAGTCAATGATTTTATTTTTTTGTACAGCAACGAAGGGCTAACATTCATTGCTGCGGCAAAGTCATCTTTTGAGAATTCTGAATTGGCCATGTTTTCCCTGACAACTTCCCCCATTTTTTTTAGGAATTTGTCATTCAATTCATTATCAAGAATTGCTTCATTCTCCTCAATGTGCTTGATAATTTTCAGGGCTTTCTCCCTGATCAGTTCGCGGTTCTGAATAATTGTTTTTATCCGTTGCTGAACCAAAGTAACGTCAAAAGGCTTGGTCAGATAGTCATCAGCGCCTAAGCCCAGCCCCTTTAAATGCTGTGTTTTACCCGACAATGAGGTCAACAGAATGATCGGGATATGCGACGTTTCGTAGGTTGATTTCAGTTTTTCGCACAATTCGTAGCCATCCATCCTGGGCATCATGATATCTGAAACCACCAGATCAGGTGTCACTTTCTGAATCATTTCCCAGGCTTGCTGACCGTCTTCGGCCAAATCAACCTGAAATTCCTCTTCTAAGGCAGATTTCAAGAACTCACGCAAATATTCGTGATCTTCCACGATCAGGATTCTCATCTTATTCTTGACCGGGGATTTCACTTCGCTCAGCATGATGGTGCTAGCCGGTGCTTTTACAGAAGACGGCTTCTCCTGGGGCTTATCTTTTATCTGCCGTTCGGTTAAAGTATCTTCTGATGTTGTTTTTATCGGCATCGAAACATGAAAACTGGAGCCAACATTTTGCTGGCTGTAACAGCTGACTTTTCCCCCGTGAAGAGCCACATAGTTTTTTACCAGCAACAGGCCAATTCCCGATCCGACTATTTTTGAATTCACGGCGTTGTCGCCCCGGTAATATTCGTTGAACAACTGTCGCTGCGCTTTTTTGCTAATCCCAATTCCCTGGTCCTGAACTTCGAGGTACCATTTATTCGAAGACACCTGAAAATTCACGTTCACCGGCACATCCGTAAATGAATATTTGATGGCATTTGAAATAAGGTTATCGATAACTTTCTCAACCATCACCTCATCAACAGCTGTAACAAAACTTTGGAAATTCGAATTAAATTTCAGGTCGATGTTTTTGGTCTTTGCATACGATTCGAACATCATCACCCGGTTCTTTATCAACTTTACAATGTCTACCATCACCAGCGACAATCGTTCCTTGCCAATGTCGACCTTCTGAAAATCCATCAACTGGGTAACGACTTTCGATAACCGCTGGGTTTGTTCGGTGGCCAAATGCAAATATTGAAGTCCTTTATTGGTTAGCCCGGGCTCCTTATTCAGTTCTTCAACCGGGCCTTTGATTAGTGTTAACGATGTTCTGATGTCATGCGCAGTGTTGGCAAAAAAGCGGATTTTCTCTTCGGAATGCTGCTTCTTCAGTCGGTCGATATAAAAGGCAAACAGAAATATGGCCAATCCCAGCAAAAACGAAAATGCGATGATCCGGAACCACAAGGTTTCCCAAAACGGGGGAATGATACGAAGGTTAACAGACCGCTCTGCCATGATATTGGTTAACGAACTTTCCAGCATCCGGATCCGGAGCGTATAGTCACCGCTCGGAATATTGGAATAGGAAAGAATACGGTTGTTTCCGGGCTTGCTCCATTCATTATCCAGTTTTTCCATTTTCCACGAAAATTTCACCCCGGGAACGGTCACCCGGATTGGTATCATTTCGAGGCTGACGGTGTTCTGAAAATATTTCAGGCTCAACTCCTGCAGGCTGTCCAGTGGCGCGGTTAAGCTAATGTCTGACGATTCTCTGATGGAGCGGCCGGCAACTGTTAAATCCTGGAAAAAGATTTGACCTTCATGCTTTTGTGGTTGAATAGCATCCGGGTTAAAAATCAGGGCGCCATGATTTGTTCCCCAAATCAAATTACCGTTCCGAAGTTTAAAGTGCGAGTTGTCATTAAAGGACACACTGTTCAGCTCAAGCAGTGAGTTGAACGTCAGGATGGTATTGTCGGACTGATCCAGGCGGCATATTCCCTGTTCTGTACCAATCCAAAAGTATCCTTTTGAGAATTCGATACTATTGACAAAGTTGGAGGGCAACCCGGAATCAACAGTGTATCGTTTTTTGTCTTTAGTTGAAAGATCATAACGGACAAGTCCGTCACCACTGGTACAAATCCAAACAACATTATCTTTCAAAATCAGGTCGGATGTCAGGTAGCCATCAATCAGGGTTTCTGTACCTCCCGTATTTTTGTCAAAAAGCAGCAAGCCATATGTTGTGCCGATCAGCAGCTTATCATCATTGTATTCGAGTATGACATTAACAGTCATATTCGGATAGGACACAAACTGCCCGGTATCATGCCTGTAACAAATCAAATCTCCCCGAACGCCACCAATCCAGATATCCCCTTTTCGGTCTTTATAAAGGTCGAAAATGAAGTTGCTCCGAAATTTTCCGTCAGTTTCCTCTTGCGAATAGTGGTTCAATATTCGTCCGGTATTCTCATCCAAAACATAAACACCGGATGAATAGGATCCGGCCCAAATCCTTCCTCTTTCATCTTCGCATAACGAAAGAAAGACCTGGGCATGCTCTTTTTTGTTGTGGAAGAATGGCGTCCACCGGTTCAATTTCCTTTCCCACTTGCTGACCCCATTATTTGTAGCAAACCAAATGTTCCCGTTTCTATCTTCCAAAACACTATTTACATCATCATTTATCAGCGAGTTAGGGTTGTTCACCACATGGTTGACTTTCTCGACAATTGAACTGGCCTGATCAAAATAGGAAACCCCTCCACTGTATGTACAAATCCATACCCGCTTATTATTATCAATACAAATGTCGTAAACACCATTTCCCTTTAATGAGGCGGGATTGTCGGAGTCTTCTTTCATCACCGAAAGAACCTGAAGACTATTTTTATTCACCTCCCAGATTCCTTGCCCATCAACTCCGATTAACAGGGTAGAGTCGGCGCTATTTACAATTGCCAGGACTGGTTGACTGGGGATGTCGTGCAGTTTTACAAGGCTTTTGGAGGTGCCGTTTTTCAAAACATAGAGGCCGTTCTCCATGGTGCCAATCCATAATGCGTTTTGGGCAACATCATGATAGATATAGGATACCGTATTGATTTCACCCTCGGGAAACCTGTAAAAAACTTCGGATGAATAATCGTCAGGGTTAAAGAGCCTCAATTCTCCATCTACAGCAAGAATAAATTTTTCATTGTCGTACCACATCATAACGTGGATGTACCCGCTTGGCTCCAATGATTTTAAGCCATTGCTATCGTCGTAGCAAAATAATCCCGATGTGGATGACACCCACAACCGGCCTTCGGTATCAACCAGTAAGCCCGACACTAATAAATAGGGGTTCCTCAGTGTTTTGGAAAGATTAACAGCTAGCAGGAACCGGTCCTTAATCGCATCGTACTTAAAAATCTGCCCGTTATTGGTGAATGCATAAAGCACCCCGTGGTAAAAAGTTAGTCTGACGGTTATGATATCTGCCGTTTCGTAAGGCAATTCATAAGTTCGGATATCATCCTGAGAATATCTCACAATTCCCATCTTGGATGAAATCCAGATAAAGCCATTCAGGTCGCTGCAAATACTGTTCGTTTCCCGAAAAGAAACCCCGTATTCTTCGTTCAGGTTATGGAATTGGGCATTATTCGCTCCTGCCTGAAAAACGGATATGTTCAGGAAAGTAAAAAGGCAAGCAATGAAAATGTGGATTCGTAAATTCATAAGCAGGTTTAGACTTGTACCACTTCACTGAGTACAAAATAACAAATGTTCTCCAAGTGTTCGGTCACAATATAACCCTTATTATATTATCATCCGGGTGTTTTTTGGCATTTTTCTTTCTAATTCAGGTGAAGAGAATATAACAGCTAAACAAGTGATACCAGAGGCTGATTCTTCTGAAGAATGCACAAATAATCCGTTTGCCAACAAACTGCTGTCGGCAAACGGACATTTGCTTAACGGGCTTCTCAGAAGTAAAAACCGCTCTCGATAACCTTTTGGTGGCCTACAATGTAAACACCGGCCGGAAGTCCTTTTGTTGCATTTCTTCGGGTTATGCCCGAACGCAATTTGCTTCCAAGAATCGAATACACATCTACTATTTCATTTTCATCGTATTTTTTGACCGGAATTTCATCAATCGCCGTGGGGAAATAATTATCCGAATTTGAGAGGTAAATACTTTCAATTTTAATCGGGCAGCCACCATTGGACCAGAACCCGATAATGAAAAGGTGTGACGGGTCGACCGTTGAACCATCGCCGTTGGTCATTCCCGACAAATTTACAACCTGCATGGTCTTATTCGTCAGGTCGTACGCCGCAGGTGAACTCCAATAACTGTTTGTATCAAATAAACGGAACGATGCTCCGCAAGACCCAGCGTCAACCAGTTTAATCACCAGGTATTTATAGTCCGAAAGATCGATTCCGGCACTGTATTGCCAGCCGCCAAAACCATAGGGGCCGGTCGTCAGTGTTTGGGTTGTTTCGTTAAATGTGCCATTCTCCCAAATAGATGGGTTGAATAAGCCATTGGTAAGCGGGAAGGTTTGTGAACGCACATTAAACTGGCGGGTAATCGGGTCGCCCAATTCCCCCTTGTGGGTAACCGAAATGGTTGCTTCACCGTCGGCATTGGCAAAAATGTTCCCATTCACAATCTCCACAATGTCGGGGGCCGAATTTTCATATGTTGCACTGAGGGTAACATCTTTCGTGCGTCCGCTGGCATACACCGCTGTCACCGTAAAGGTCGACGTATTCCCGGTAAGCAGTTCAATGTCATCGCCTTCCAGTATCAAATCGGTTAAAGTCAGTTCATCTTCGCTGTAGCCCACAAATGAGTTATCGTAAAAAGTATCTTCGGAGAAGGTCGGTTCTGTTGTAAACCAGTCAAAATCGACGTAACCTCCTGTTGCTACCGTGGCAAAGTTGAACAGGCAGAATTTATTACCGGTAAATACCGACAAGTCGAATTTCATGTCCAGGTCGGTTCCGAGTTTGGTATAAGTTTCATTGTCCAGACTGTAGTAAAAGCTTGCCTTGCTGGTGCTGTAATTGGCAATTGCCCGCAAGTACACAACAGTGTCGGTGATGGCCTCGCCTGTGGTTCGAACAGCATCATTCATCTGCACCAGGACTTTCTGTCCATTTTCAACCTTTACCCCAATGTAGGCGTATGGATCCTGAAATACCGCTAGCCCGGCCACATCGCCATCCAGCATATTTTCAATGTTCATCTTAATGGTTCCGTACGAGTGCGTTAAATCGTTGTGGTAACCAAAAATTCGTTGGGTCAGGGTGTTCCTGGCCCGGCTCAAACTATCGACAACGCTGACCGTATTCAGGCGCAGATAATCCGGGTGTTCGGTCAGTGACCACTTGCTGTTATCTGGGTTATGGTTCCAGCCCCATTGCATATTGAGCTGATAGTTGCGGAAGTTATCGGTTGTTTGCAAAATGGTCTGCGGATATTCACGCCCGACATTGGGCTTGGTGTGGGTTGTAACTCCTTTGCCATCAATGCCAATTTCTGGCCAGTCGTTCACCCAGGTAATTGGTTGAAGGTTGGGCAAACGTCCAAAGGCACCCTTGTCGCTAAATAGAATTGTCCACCACTCACCGGTTTGAGTTTCAATTAAAGCGCCTTGGTGAATATTGTCGTCATCCAAAAGAAGTTTTTCCTCGTAGGGCCCGTAAATATTGGTCGAGCGCAAGGCTACCTGGTAGGCAGGCCATCCGCCGTATGTGCCGTAAATATAGTAGTAGCCGTTAATCTTGTACAGGTGACTGCCTTCCAAACCTTCTTTTACGGTATAGGTGAATACATCTTTCTCTGAGCCCGGAACAACTGCAAAATCGCTGTCCAGCTCGGCAATCTTCAGCGTATTTATCCCGAAAACAACATAGGTTTTCCCGTCATCGTCGAAAAACAAACCAGGGTCGTAAAATGAGCCGGCCAGCTCTTTCATTTCCCAAGGGCCTTCCGGATCGGTGGCTGTCAGCAAAAAGCTCCCTTCTTCCAAAGTTGTAAACAG
>JBNKTK010000080.1:0-18274 GCA_050298035.1 Mangrovibacterium sp.
ATATCGCGTTGTTGGCTGCACTTATTATTTTATAGGATTGTGGCCAAAACGCAGAAACCATACCACTGGTGGCATCGCTTGTAAAGTTATTCACTTGTATACGACGGGCAGGGGTTCCGAGATTGCCAATATCAACCATATCACTGGCAAGCATAATTGTAAGCGATTGTTTTCGTCCCCAGTACCTCTCATCGGCCATCATACCATAAGCACCAAATATTCCGGCTTCTACATCTGCTGATGATTTGAAAAATCCTTCGGGGGCTAATAGCCCAATGGGATCCTCCTGTAAATCAGTGCAGGAGAACATGTTCAAGGTAATCAATAATAGTAAGAATATATTAAAGTTCTTCATTTCTATTTTATTTTAGGTTATACAATGGTGATTTAGAAAACAACATTTAATCCAAATGTCAATGATTTGTTATTTGGATAACTTCCATAATCGAACCCTAATCGTTGACTGGAGTTTGAGCCGTTGTAGTTCACTTCCGGATCAAAACCACGATAACTGGTTATCGTAAGCAGATTTTGTGCGCTAACAGATAACCTGACTTTTTCAACTCCTGCTGCTTTTATAATCTTTGATGGCAGATTGTATCCCAGAGAAACGGTTTTTAAACGAACATAACTGCCATCATAAACCCAGCGCGAAGATGAGCGGTAACCTCGTGCCGCAGATGCAGCTGGAACAGCGGTATTGGTATTTCCCGGTGTCCACCGGTTTAATGCTTCTGTAGTTGAATTGCTGGAACCACGCATTGTTTCAAGCTCTTGTAAGGTAAAACTGTAGATATCGTTTCCTTGTGAGCCCTGTATAAATATGTTGAAATCAAAACCTTTGTAACTAAGCGTATTGTTTAGTCCCCATATAAAGTCAGGGTGCGGGTTTCCGATAATTGTGCGGTCATTCCCATCAATTTTCTTATCGCCATTTATGTCTTTGTATTTTTCACCACCTGCATACTGGTCAAAATTCCCGGGGAGAATGTCTTCACTTTCTTGTATAACACCGTCATAAACATATCCGTAAAACAAGCCAACAGGTTCACCTACACGTATCAGGTTGACATCGCTCAATCCTACCATATGTCCAGGTGCTACATACGCAGGATGTATATCTTCCCCTTCCGGCAATTCCAAAACTTTATTGCTGTATGTTGAGATATTGAAATCTGTTACCCATCTGAAATCCCGGTCGAAATTAACGGTGGACAGGGCGAGTTCCAATCCTTTGTTCTCGACACCTCCAATGTTTTTCCACATTTGACTGTAACCTGAATATTCAGGCAACGGCATCTGGAAGAGAAGGTTGTTTGTTTCTTTTTTGTAATAGTCCGCAGTGAGTGTTACATGCTGGTCAAACAAACCCAAATCAAAACCAATGTCGGTTTGAGTTATCTCTTCCCACGTCAGGTTACGGTTTGCCACAGAGATAGGTCTTACTGCGTTAACCAATGTAGAATTTTGAACCGAATGGACTGTTTGAAAACTTGCAAGTGATTGATATGGTGTGATAGACTGGTTCCCTGCAATACCATAACTTAACCTAACCTTTAATTGGCTTATCTTTTTAATGTTTTCCATAAAAGACTCTTCCATAACATTCCATGCAATTGCACCTGAAGGGAAGAAAGTCCACTTATGGCCTTCAGCAAGAACCGACGAGCCATCATAGCGTCCATTCAGTGTAACCAAATACCTGTCGAACAATTTATAATTTATCCTTCCGTAGTATGATTGAAGTTCGCTTTCTGTCAAGCTCGAATTTGGTTGGTTGTAAGTAGATGCACCGTCTAAATTCCACCACAACGAAGCATCGGTTATAAAACCTTGACTATACGCACCAAAGACCTCATTGTGATATGATTCATATGAATAACCAGCCATAGCTGTAATACTACTATTACCCAGATTCTTAGTGTATGTTAGGTAATTTTCATTAATTAGTTGTGTGGATCTCACGGTACCCATGCCTGCCTGTCCATTGGTATCCTCGCCTAATCTTAAGGTTGTTGGAACATAATATCCCCAACGTTGATCTCTGATGTTTGCCCCTACTACTACTCTGAATTTTAAATCGGGGACAACTTCATATTCTCCAAACATATTTGCCTGCATTCGATCCTCTACAATCTCGGTAAGTCTTTCTTTCGCAATGGCAACCGGGTTATCTGTTGGATCGCCTACTTTAGAACGCGTGTAACTACCATCATTGTTATATACAGGCTGAGTAGGTTCAAAGGTTAACGCAGCCGAGATAACCCCTGTATTGTCAGCGCCGCCGGTGGTTTCCTGGGTTCGGACACCATCATTGGTTGTTCTCTGAGCAAATAAATTGATCCCCAAATCTATTTTTTCACTGGTATGAATATCAAGGTTACTTGTTATAGAGTACCGTTTAAAACGGGAATTAATAATTACGCCTTTCTGATCATACATGGCTGCTGAGACGTAGTATTTTAACTCATCGTTGCCTCCGGAGAATGAGAGTTTGTGATCTTGTTTGAGGCCAGTGCGGAATATTTCATCCTGCCAGTCTGTTCCTGTTCCAATCGTATTATCGTTTGAAAAATTTGGATTTGTTTCGGTAATATAGTCAACAAACTGGTCTTTATTCAACAAATCAATCCTGTTAATCTCTTTGTCTAAGGACAATGATGTTTTAACTTCAATACGTGGTTTCCCTTTTTTTCCCCGGCGGGTTGTAACCATGACCACTCCGTTTGCTCCACGAGAACCGTAAATTGCAGTCGCCGATGCATCTTTTAAAATCTCAATTGACTCAATATCCTCCACCGGGGGAAGTGTGGCACCGGGAAAACCATCAACAACATACAATGGATTACTCGATGAACCGATCGAGCCAAAACCACGGATACGTACATTTACATCGGCTCCAGGCGCACCGTTTACAGATTGAATCATTACCCCTACAGATCGTCCTTGCATTGCCTGTGTCATGTCCAATGCCGGATATGCTGTTAATTCCTCGCTTTTCACCTGGGATACCGAGCCAGTCAGGTCGCTCTTTTTAACTTTACCATATCCGATTGCGACCACTTCTTCGAGGCCAATAGCATCTTCTGCCATTGTCACGTCAATAACAGACTTACCGGCTACTGTGATTTCCTGAGTTTTCATACCCACAAAAGAGAAAACCAATGTAGCATCTCCAGGCACATTTGAAAGGGAATAACTCCCATCTATATCGGTTATCGTTCCCCGGGTAGTCCCCTCAATCGCGACTGTAACACCAGGTAGAGAATCACCTGAGGAGTCGGTAACTTTACCGGAAATAGTTAAAGAACTCTGTTGTTGCACTGCAAATTTTCTCATAAGAATTATGCTAGTACCCAGCTGTTTATAAGTAATACCTGTATTGATGAAAACATCTGTAAGGATATCTTCAATAGTACTATTTAGTGCATCAACATTCACCTTTCGATCTAAATCGACTTCGTCCTTATTATATACAAACAGATAATCTGTTTGATTCTCAATCGATTGAAGTACTGTTAGTACACTTGCATCTTTTAGGGATATATTCACTTTTGTAGTCTGAGAATTGACATTTGTTGCAAATAGTGAAGAAGCAAACATTATTAGTATCAAAAATGTGGTTCTCATTTTTCTTAATAGCTGTTTCATTGAGTCAAAGAGATCCTCTGACAAATAATTTTTCATAAATTTGTTTTTTCGATGTTAATACTTGAATTGTTTTAGCGAGCGGATCAGGTATTGATCTTTAACCGGGAAGTGTTAGCGCACCTTCCGGTTTTTCTCTTTTTTCTATTTCATAGGCATTTTGTGTTAGTCGGGAAGTAATTATTCAATTGTGATTTTATTTCTTTTTTCGTCTATTCTATATTCAAATTTGCTTTTTAGTTGTAGTACTTTCAGGACATGTTCTACCCCATCCTTCATCCGAAATTTCCCAGTATAGCGATAATTTAAAACCTGAGTATTTTTGACTTCAATCGTCAGGTCAAAATATAGTTCCAGCTTATTGATCAGTTCTGTAAAAGTTGTATTATCAAAACTGATTATCCCTTCACGCCATAAAAATTGATCTGAATTTTTAATTGGAGTAATGATCATTCTGTTATCTTTTAGATAAACTTGTTCATTAGGTTTAAGCATAATGCCTTTAGTACTGCCTTGTTTCATTACTTCAACTGAACCTTGCAGCAATGAAGTTTCAAAATTCTCCTTTTCAGAATACGCAATTAGATTAAATTTAGTCCCCCAAACTTTAACATTGTATTTTTGGGTATTGACAATAAACGGTTTTGCCTTGTTGTGTGCCACATCAAAAAATCCTTCTCCATCTAATTCTACTTCGCGGTCTTTGCCGGAAAATTTAGAAGGAAATGTTAAAGTGGTTTTAGCATTTAACCAAACTTTTGTACCATCCTGCAATGTGATCTCTGCCCGTTGTCCTGCAGGTACATGCAAGGTTTGCATATTGACAGTATATTTTGGTGAGATAAATTCTGGAGAAAAGTATTGGAATACTAAAAATGCAAAAATGAATATGGCAGCAATTTTAAGCGCCTCTACATATAAATTCCTGGAGAAAATTGAAATTTTAGGTTTATGTGTCAACTTAAAATCTGGATTTGTTTGCCAGATTGAAATATCGGTTAATTTTCGTAAGGCAAAGTATTCCTTCATGTTTGCAGGATCTGAATCAAGCCAATTGGTGATCTCAACTTTTTCCTGATCAGTGCAATGCCCGTTTATGTATTTCAAAAGAAGTTTTTTCATCTTTCAAAAGCTTAGTTAGATAGTTTGGGAACGATTCATTTCTTCCCGTCTGACATCAATACGATTGATACCAGGAAATCCCTAGTTGATTTTGTCAACTTTTTTAAAATCGTAGGAAAGATAATAATCCGACAAGAGGCAAGTAATCTTTCAGTGCACCCCTTAACTCGTTGATAGATTGCGTGATATGATAGTCTATGCCTTTGACTGAGATATTATATAATTCGGCAATTTCTTTGTGAGGTTTGTTGCCAAAACGGCTCAAGATAAATATCTCCCTTGTCTTTTGGGGAAGTGATTGGAGTGTTTCCTCAATTATACGGTTGATCTCATTCGAGAAGATTTCTTTTGGGTCACTCGATTCAAGTGAAGTGGTTCTGATTTCCAACTCCCTTTCCATCGCTTTTGCCATGGCACCGTGAACATCCCTCTTTATAGCCTGGTGCTTTAAATGATCAAGTGCCCGGTTCTTTAATATCGAAAACAGGTAAGGGCCGATAGGATCAATCGCTTCTTTTTTCAACAATTCCCATAACTTGATCAAAGAATCCGATGTAATATCTTCTGCAACCATATCATCATGTACATACGACTTAACATACAGATATGATTTTCTGTAAAAAGCAGTGTATATTTCATTAAAGTTATTGGCTGGAAGGAGATCCATTTTTCTAGTTTAGTTTTTCAAAATTAAAAAATAAATCAACCTTTATTTCGTAACGGGTTGGTATTTCCTTTTCAAACTCTATTCTTGTCGTTTATTTATTGTTCCACCTGAAAGTGATATGAACAGGTTGAAATTGACCTCTTAAAAATAAAAAAGCTTATTGCCGTCAGGCAACAAGCTTTTTCTGTATTAAAATGGTGGATTATTTTTTAATCAACAACCAGGTATCTGCATATTTCGGAAAATCATTGCGGATTTGCTGAACCCGCTGGCGAGCTGCTGTTTCGTCCATGAAAGAGTTTACACAAACTCGGTAGTAGCCTGTCTCGCTATGCAGGATAATAGGATTGAACCCCTGGGGGATTAGTTCTTGCTTGTAACGGTTGGCGTTGTCAATCGAGCTGAAACTGCCAATAATTACAAAGAAACTGCTGCCATCATATTTTGCAGCATCCTCTTTTTGTGCAAATGTAAAGCTCTCGGATTGCGTGCGGACAGGCTTTTCAGCTTTTTCATACATGACATCCGAGGTAGGGTTTTCGCGTACAGTTGATGTTGGGGCCGGAGCTGAAAAAACTTTTGTCACTGGCTCTTCCTGGCTCACAGTTTCCGTTTGATTTTTATCTTTCTTCTTTAATTTCTCTACAGTTTTACATCCCGATAGCAGAAGGCTGAATGCAAATACTCCGATGATAAGTTTTCTCATTTCTTTAAAAATTTAAATGGTTTCATCAAACAAAACTACGAAAAAGGGAATCAGTTTATTGTGCAGGTATAAAATGATTATCAACCATGCGATGTTGAAATCTAATAATTCAACATTCTTTTCAAAAAGCGCTGGCCTCCTTCAGTACGGTAGAAACGGACACGCCTGATAGCCTGTTGCTTATTCGGACATTCTTCATGAAATACCATGACCCAAGGGGTAATTCCTTTGGTTTCTTCAATAATTCCCTGGTTATGGGCAAGCTCTGTTTTCTTCAGATCCACACAAACTCCGTAATGAAATTTGTTGTGCTCGAGGTTATAAACAACATATGAGTAATACATGCCGCAAAAATAGGAAAAGAAACTGATTATCCATTCGTATATCTGTTTGACTGGAGGTCAGATTCCAATCGAGATTGGTCTAATTATTGAAAGCAATGCCGATTATTAGGGCTTTATATTGAGGATAATCTTTAGAAAAGAGATCATCTGATATATTTTGTAAATAGTCCGGTTATTCTTATAATTGCTAACATTTAAAGAATTATTATAAATATTTGTTTTATGAAAAGACTAATTTTCCCGTTGTTGTTTTGTTTGGTTTCTGTTGTCGCTTTTGCACAAACCAATTTATATGAAAATCCAAATTTTGATTCGCTGACCAAAGATCACAAAGTGATTGCCATTCTTCCGTTTGATGCGAAGGTCACCCTTCGTCCAAAACAAATGAAGGACATTACCCCAGAACAGTTGGCCAGGATGGAAGAATCAGAAGGTGAAAGTGTACAGGCAGGAATGTACTCCTGGTTTTTGAAAAGAGAAAAGCGTGGAGATCTACGTGTTAAGGTACAGGATACAAACCGAACAAATGCTTTGTTGAAGAAGAGTGGAATTACTTACGAAAACATGGCTGAGCACACAGCTGATGAGATTGCAAAAATTCTGGAAGTTGATGCGGTTATTTCCGGGAAGTTTGAAACAAATAAACCCATGTCTGAAGGAGCTTCAATTGCTTTGGGGATGCTTGTCGGTTTCTGGGGAAGCACAAATAAGGCTGTTATGAACCTGTACATTCACAATGGGACAGATGGTGAATTGTTGATTAACTACACAAAAGGTGTAAGCGGAAGTATTGGCAGTAGTACCGAAGATTTGGTTAATGTGTTGATGAGGAAAGCTTCCCGTAGAATTGCATATTCTAAATAATAGGGTGTAAACTGAGTTAATTTATCAAGACCCGGGAACAATTAAGTTCTTGGGTTTTTTTGTGAGTTGTCCATTGTGCCGTTAGTAGGGGTTAATGCTCCGTCCAGTTGTGCAAAAGGTTGCTTTTGGGGTCTTCAATTTAAAATAATGTTGTATAATTACTATTCGCAGTGTACCGGAAATCCTAGCTTTTTGGGAGGGTAACACCTGTTTGGGATTATCATTTTCTTGTAGTATGTCAACTTAGATGTTCTTGATTGCCAGGGCATTTTGATTAATTTAGATTGAATAACAATAGACGTATTTTTCTTTTTCAGACTTTTTTCTTTGGCTGGTTTAATTATTTTTAGTCTTGATTTTGTGAAATCAGTGGAATGAAATTTCAAAATCTTCAGCATTGAAATTTTTTAGGGAATTATAACTTTTATTTTCATGAGAGCTATTGTTGTTTTGGTACTGGCTGCCTTTTGCTTCTCATTTTGTCCTTCAACGGAGGATACAGAAAGCGGTGCCAGTGAGGGGTACTACATTTTGGTTCAGGATTACACGAACCGGACGTTTCATAAATACATTGTTGAGTCGAGAGATTCGGTGGATATTATTTTCAATACTTTTTTTGATGCAGAACTTGCTCTTGGAAAGGTTGATCGTCCGATCTCAATCAACAACGGGAAACGTGACTTTTATATAGCCAGAGTGGTTGTTTTTGAGAAACCAGGTGGCAGGAAGAGCTTTAAAAACCTGAAGTATCCACCGGTATATGCCAATCCCAAGAAGGAGAACAGGCGATCAAAATTGGAACCTGTTTATTTGTAGTCGGGCTTTGAAACCATGGTGGGAAAATGTCAAATTGATTTTTTTGCCCAGGATAGCTGATTCACTTGTGAGTAGTCAATATTATAATAGAGAAGGGTGTCAAAATATACTTGGCACCCTTCTCTCTATTTTGATTTATAATGCTTAGAATCGATTTCAGCTTGTTTTGTATATTTCAATTTTGGAGACTATTGCCTCATTAGCTGTCCAGTCCTTCAATCGTTTTAATGGTTCCATCTTCATTGTATTCGAGCTCGCAAACTTTCAGGCTGCGTAACCATGTTTTACCGCCAGAGGGAACACTGTCGTGGTGGAACAGGTACCATTTCCCTTTAAATTCAGTGATACAGTGATGAGTTGTCCAGCCAACAACCGGAGTTAAAATAACCCCCTGGTAGGTGAACGGGCCGTAAGGATTATCGCCCACGGCATAACACAACTTGTGCGTGTCGCCGGTTGAGTACGAGAAGTAATATTTCCCTTGATATTTATGCATCCACGAAGCTTCGAAAAAGCGGCGGTCGTTATCTCCGGCAGTCAGCGGCTGTCCGCTTTCACCCAGAATAACCACTTCGCGCGGGGTTTCGCCAAACTCCAGCATGTCGTCGCTCAACTTCACCACCCTTGAAGGTAATGCCGGTTCGCTGTCGCCAGGGAAAGCTGCACATTCGAGCGCCTTATTGTTGCGGTATCGCTGCAACTGTCCGCCCCACAAACCACCAAAGTACATGTAATACGATCCGTCGTCGTCGCAGAATACACAAGGGTCGATTGAATAACTGCCCTTCATCGGTGCATCTTGCGGAATGAATGGTCCTTCGGGTCTGTCGCTGATGGCCACGCCAATGCGGAAAATATCGGTCTGGTCCTTCAGCGGAAAGTACAGGTAATATTTGCCGTCTTTACAGGCACAGTCACAATCCCACAGCTGGCGGCCTGCCCAGGGAATGTCTTTCACATCCAAACCCACGCCGTGATCGGTTACTTCACCATCGATGTCGTCCATCGAAAAAATGTGGTAGTCGCGCATGTCGAAGTGATCGCCGTTGTCATTTTCAGGAATGCCCGACTCAATATCGTGTGACGGATAGATATACAATTTCCCGTTAAACACATGCACCGCCGGGTCGGCTGTATAAAGGTGCGGCACCAGATATCTTGTTTTTTTCATTGTTTCAAATTGTTATTTGTTAATCAATAATCATCATTCAGCGGTTACACATTCTATAATCTTTTTCACCACCGGTTTAGGTTGATTGTCGCGGTCGAACAGCAGCGGATAATCGGTACGTCCGCGAACCGGAAAATTGTTTTTCCACGATTGGCGATCCGAAACGCCCCACAGTGTCACCCGCGAAACCACATCGGAATGTTTCAGGAACAATCCAAAAAAGTCCAACATCCGGGTATCCCACTCGTCCTGCTTGTCCTGAGGAATTACACCATCGGCATACGGATTTATTTCCTTCCTGTATTCAAAGTTCGTTGCGATATCTGCTCCAAAATCGCCCCGCTTCGGGCTCGGCAAGATTGACATATCCAATTCGGTCACCATCACATTTACCCCTTCGTTGCCGTATGCAACAATAGCCTTTTCATAGTCGTCCAGTGACGGGCCGTCCATGCCAATATGCCCTTGCATACCAATTCCGTCAATCCGGATTCCTTCGGCTTTAAGTTCGCGGATCATTTTCACAATAGCATCCCGTTTTTTCGGGTACCACTCGTTGTAGTCGTTGTAGTACAGCTCGGCGTCGGGGTCGGCCTCGTGGGCAAACTGAAAAGCCAGCTTGATAAAATCGTCGCCTACTATTTGGTAAAACTTACTTTTCCGTAGGCTACCGTCTTCCATAATGGCCTCGTTCACCACATCCCAGCCTTTAATACGGCCTTTGTACCGGCCAACAACGGTTTGAATATGATTTTTCATGCGTTCAATCATCACCTCGCGCGAAACATCATTGCCCAGGCTGTCGGTGAAAAACCATTTTGGTGCCTGCGAATGCCAAATCAGGCAATGCCCGGTTACAAACATGCCGTTCTGCTCGCCAAAATCCACAAATTGATCGGAAACAGAGAAATCAAACTCACCTTCTTCGGGTTGAATTTCGGCACTTTTCATACAGTTTTCGGGAACAATCGCGTTAAACTGTTTTTTTACGACTTCTATTGAAGCAGAATCACGCCCCGTAATCTGCCACTCGTTAAGTGCTGTGCCGATGTAAAATTTTCCGGCAAATGCATCTTTCAGCCCTTCTTGCTTTTCGGCCTGCACCCCGCCACCACAGGCAGAAAACAGGAGCATTGCCGCCACCAGCAACATGGGACTATTTCTCTTCTTTTTCATCATCATTGTTTTTATCGTATTATTTTATTTCGTTCTGCGGAGCTTAAAAAAATCCTCCTTTATTTTTCTCCGCGCCTTTTCATCAGGTCGTTTTGGAGCTGTACTTCCATTTTTTTGTTAATCACATAAAAAAGGAGCAAACCGGCGCCAATTAAAAACGGGATAGCCGGAAATATACTGACCAGCATTTTTGAACCGGCTGCTACTGATTCGGGTTGAACAAGTTGCTGTCCGGTGGCTACTTCGTCAGTATGTACATAACCGTACAAACCTAAAATCCAAGCCACCAAAGCCCCGCCAATAGCCAAACCTGCTTTCAGCCCAACCATCATTGCAGAGAAAATAATAGCAGTGGCACGGCGGTTGTTTTTCCATTCCGAATAGTCGGCCACATCGGCAATCATGGCCCACAAAACCGGGATGGTTATGCCGTAAAAGAAACCGTGAAAAATCTGGGAAACAAACATCAGTGCAACACTTTTGGGCGGAAAGAAGAAGAATGCCAGGATAAACAGGGTTGACACGAAAAGCATGCTGATGTAAACATCGCGTTTACCATATTTATCAGCCAGCTTTTTCGACAGCGAAATCCCGACAATCATAAAAATAATACCACCGGCATTAAACAAACCAAAGCCTGCAGAAGTAGGGTCATTCCCAAAGAAGTTGAGCCCGATGGCCGACAATGCGGTCAAAATAGGACTGATAAATTTCGCGAGCGCATCAGCATCAACATAATTGTTGAAGTAATACACATACGAGCCCCCCTTCATGGCAAGGGTAATAAACACCAAAATGGTTACAGTAAGCATGATCAACCAAGGCCTGTTTTTCGATAAATCTCCCAGGTCCTCCTTCAAACTCGACTTTTGGTCTGCCGTGGGCACAATACGTTCCCTGGTTGTAAGAAAGGTTATAAGAAGCAAAACTGTCCCCGTGATAGCCAGCCAGGTCATCACCGTTTCCATCCCGGCAGCTTTATCGCCGCCACCGGCATACTCAATAATGGGCAACATAAATACCTGCACAAAGAACTGGGCAAACATAACGGCCACAAAACGGTAGCTCGAGATACTGTTGCGCTCGCCCATATCGCCGGTAATTACACCGCTCAGTGCCGAATAGGGCAAATTGCTTGAAGCGTACAGTAACAATAATAAGGTGTAAGTTGCCGCAGCATAAAACAGTTTCCCTTTGTACGAAAAATCGGGTGTGGTAAATGCCAAAAGAGCAACTACCCCCATCGGAACTGCCGTAAACAAAATCCACGGACGAAATTTTCCCCATCGGGAGCTCGTTCGATCGGCAACAGCGCCGACAATCGGGTTGAACACGAAAGCGGCAACCAGGCCCACTACCAGCATAATCAACGAGGCATCGTTGTTCTTCAATCCGTAAATGTCGGTATAGAAAAAGGCCAGGTAAGTAATCAGGGTTTGAAAGACTAGGTTGGCTGCCAAATCTCCCAAACTATAACCGATTTTTTCGACTACAGAAATCTTCTGCGAATTAACATTCATAAGGTTTTTTATTAATTGGTTTTATCTTTTTACTTCTTCGGTTGTGAAAGGCGATGCCGGAAGCCCTTCCTTGTTTTTAAGATTCGCGCCCGCCGGGTTACTTTCCCACGCGTAGCGAACGGTTACCGGATTTGTAACACTGTTACTCCATACTTTCACGGTGTTTTTGCTCAACACAACTGCATCGGCCCACACAAAGCGGCCATCGGCCCCTGCAATTTGGAACCCTTCCAGCAAACTATTGGCGTACAAACCTGTACCCACCGATTTAAAAGTCAAAACAATACTACCATCTTCTACTTTCATCGAATCGTACAAGGGGCCTGAGCTTATCACCGAAGTGTCTCCGTAAGCAACCCGCTCGGCTTCGAGGAATAAACGCCGGGCAACTTCTTTTTTATGCAAAGGGTGAATATCGTTCCACTCGCCCAGGTCGAAGGCAACGGCCATCCCGGTATTGGGTAGTTCGAGCGTGCGGCGTTGCGAATCGCGTAAATCGGCCCAGCCATCTTCAACCGGTTGTTTCGAGGGAAGTCCCAAATTAGCCAGCTGTACAAAAAGGAAAGGCATTTCGGACTGTCCAAAATGCGTCCGCCAATCCCGTATCATATCTTCAAAAAGCGGTAAATATTCCTTCCCTTGTCCCCCGTTTGTTTCTCCCTGGTACCAAATCACCCCTCTTATCGCGTAATTGAGGGCAGGATTAATCAGGCTGTTGTATAAACCTCCGGGCATAAAACCCGGGGCACCAGGAATCCGGGGCGGATTTAGGGAAGCTCCGATATGGTAGTTCCATTCGCCGGTTAAGTCGATAACCTGCGAACCTACACGCAATTCGTAAGGTTTCTCTTCGACCAGTCCTCCGCGCCATCCCTGGCTGAAAACGCGCATCATCAATTTGTTTTTACCCGGTTTCAGGGCAGCTTTGGGCACATTGTAAATACGCGGAGGATATTGGTATGAAATGGTACCGACGAATACGCCGTTAACAAAGGCCGAGTCGCTATCAATAATTCGGCCCATCCGTAAAA
This sequence comes from Mangrovibacterium sp., assembly GCA_050298035.1. Lineage (GTDB taxonomy): Bacteria > Bacteroidota > Bacteroidia > Bacteroidales > Prolixibacteraceae > Gaoshiqia. The sequence continues at coordinate 13,066 of JBNKTK010000080.1, forward strand.
TGGCATCTTTGTCTGCCAATGAATCCGGCAGTTCAAATTCTTTACAGAACCAGATGGAGCCATTGTGAAGGTCAACACCCTTATCGGTCCAGTAACCGGGGAGCGATATTTGCGGCCAGCCGGACACATCAACATCTGCTTTTGACCAGCGACCTGCGCCCGGGTCGTTTTTATTAACTTCGGCGTTCCAGTTATATTTCAGTTTCTCGGGTTCTTCTTCCTTAATCTTTGCCCGGATTGAATCGGCATGTGCTTTCCCGGCTTTCCACTTATCCAGGTACGGGTTTACTTTGTCTTCGCTTAGCCAAGCCTCAGCCGGTGAACCGCCGATTGCCGTACTGATAATGCCAACAGGCACTTGATACTTTTGGTATAAGTCGCTGGCAAAAAACCAGGAAATGGCCGAAAATTCACCAATGTTTTCTTGTGTGGCGGGTAACCATTTCCCATCAGGGTAATCACTCTGCGCGGTCTCCGGTTCTTTTCGGGTTGAAGATCGGAACAAGCGAATATTAGTGTTTCTAACTTTGTTGATTTCGTCGGAATACAAATCCATCACCCGCCGAATGGGCAATTCCATATTCGACTGACCGGAAGACAACCACACTTCGCCAACCAGAATGTCTGTCAGTTCAATGTCGTTCACTTTCAGGCTATAAGGGCCACCTGCAGAAGTTGCAGGAAGCTCGAGTTGCCAGTTTCCTTTTCTATCGGCTTTGGTCTGAAAGCTGGCTCCCCTGAATTCAACTTTTACTTTCTCCGAAGGATCGGCCCAGCCCCAGATTTTCAACGGCACGTCGCGTTGTAGTACCATCCCGCTGCTCACCAGTCGAGGAAGTTTGACGGCCGCATCAACCCCCAACGAGCTCATGACCAACAATAGTCCGAGTAATAATCCTACGGTTTGATTTATTCGTTTCATTGTTTAGTATTTGGTTTGAATACTCTGCGGCGCACCCAAATAACTGGGTTTCAGCCCGCCCGTATCCAGCATGATTTTCTGCAATACAATTCCCGATTCCAGCACCCTGATACGCAGCCTGTGTATACCTGCTTTCTGAATCTCGTGTTGCGTAGTGGTTTCAATTATCCGGTCAGCCTGCCATTTCCCCAACTCGCCCCGGTATGCCCCATTGACGTTGACAATTTGCTCTGGCCCGCCATCAAACGATACAGCATAGCGCAAGCCTTTGTTGGCATTGAAATTTAAAGTCGGTGAAACCAGCACATGTACATCAAATTTGCCAGTCGATTTTAAGTTGACGACATATTCGAGGTAAACTGAATCGGTTGCTGAGGGATAAGCATTTTGCGGGAACGTGGTTACCGCGGATTCCGTTTTTCCCAAATCAGGAATCACTTCCCAATGGATTTTAGCCGTCCCGTTTGCCAGCTGGTAATTTGCAGCTTCAATCGACACATAACCGTCAGCCTCGTCAAAAACGAGCTGTGACTGCGGAATTACGGGCTCTTCAATCCGAATAATTTTGGGCATAATCCTTCGCCGGGGCTCTGCCCAGGTTTTGTAGCCAATCCGAATTTGATCCATTTGGTGGTTCCACTTGCCTCCCGCTATTTGCTGGTTGTAGTGTATCGTAAAAAGGGAATCTCTATCGAAACAGTCTTTTACAACATCAGCCCAATGATTAGCTTCAGGGTTATTTTCAGCTGCTAGCTGATGATTTTGGGCCGCAGCATAATACATTTCGTAAAGGTTCGAACTGGCATTGGTCGGGAAAAGCACCAACTCATCAAAGGCATCTTTGTACTCGTTCGGAATGAAGTTATACAGGCGAAGTGCATCCAGTGTCAGGTCACGATAATCGTTGCGAACACGCTCAAACTCATCGTAATTCTCAAGGCTGAATGTTTTGTCATCCAAAAGTTCCGGTGTTACCCGGTGGTTATATTTTGTGTACAGGTTGATAATCCGGGCTGACTCGTGAGCATATCGCTCGCCAAACTGCTCCGCACACCAATCAACCGTATATTGAAACAGGTTTTGTGCATTAAATGAAGTCGGGTTCCAAGCCATATCCATGAAAAAGCTGATAGGAAATTCCATCGGTTTCAAATCCCCGACATTCAACACCCAAATACGGTCAACTCCATGCTCATAAGTGAGGCTCATTTGCTCCCAAATTCGTTGAATCTGGCTTACATTTAGCCATTTATAGCAGCGGGGACCGCCAACATAGTCAACGTGATAATACATGCCGTAACCACCGCTTCGCGCAGGGGCTTTCACATCCGGTAGTTTTCGAACATCGCCCCAGTTATCGTCGCAAAGCAACAAGGTTACATCGTCGGGAACCCGCATGCCTTTGTCGTAGTAATCCTGTACTTCCTTGTAAAGCGCCCAAACCTGCGGCGTTGCTTCCGGCTTTTTCCCGGTTACTTTTGCAATGGTTTTCCGCTGGTCGCGAACAATATTTTCAAGCAGCGAGATGTTGGTGCCTTCTTCCATGGCTTCGTCCCCATCGCCGCGCATGCCAACGGTCACAACCGTTTCCCAATTCTTATTGCGTTCCATTCCTTTCTGCCAGAAATCGGAAAGCACCTCTTTGTTTTTGGTGTAGTCCCACGGTCCGGAACCATACTTGTGCCATTCGGCCTGAGCACGCCCCATCGGCTCGTGATGAGAAGTGCTCATCACAATTCCCAATTCATCTGCCAGCGGACCATTGGCCGGGTCATCATCCCAAAATGCCTTTCCCCACATGGCTGGCCACATGAAGTTGCCGCGCAAACGCAGGATGAGCTCGAATACATGGCTATAAAATTTAGCATTAAAATCACCGAATTTTTCGCGTACCCAGCCGCCCAATGCAGGTTCTTCGTCATTCAAAAAAATGCCGCGGTATTTCACTTTCGGACTGTCGGTCAGGTATCGACCGGCCTTTACATACACCGTTTCATGCTTATCAACCGGAACATCGGCCCACCAGTACCACGGCGAAACGCCCATGGCGCGGGATAAATTGAGCATCGCATAGATGGTTCCGCGCTTATCGCTACCGGCCAATACCAGGGCTTTGCCAACCCCGGGGAAGGGATTTTCGACAACCTGTGTCAAGCTCCGCTCCAATTGGCCCTGCATATCCGAGACTTCAATTTTGCCTTCTTTTATTAACTGGTCGATCCAACGATTTTTACCGATTGTTCCAACTAAAATCACTTGTTTTGATGCCGGTAATTCAGAATGAAAAAGGCTTGCTGTCTGACCAGTCACCATTTGCAGGTCGTTCAAAAACCAATCTCCAACCTTTTTAATCCCGGCATAATCTGATGAATCGATAAGCACAGGAGCTATGCCATTGTCTTCGGCAAGAACAAAACTGCCTTCTTCGTTTGTGAAAGCAACACAACTGGATTTGTTTTGTGCAACAGTCCAAAAAGGGGCCAAGGCCATAGCTAAAAGAACAAGACTTCGTAAAATCTTTTCCAAATATTTTTTATTTATCAATGTTATCATTGTTTCTGTTTTTTCGTTGAGCAACCGGTCATCTTGAGTTGCCTTCCCTGATGTTTGGATTTAACTTACTTGCAGAGAACACAGGCTCGCAAACAATCTGAAACACAACAATAAATGTCAAGAGCATCCAAATTTTCGGACTCACGCACGAACAACACCTTCCCAGAACATAAACATGGTCGGCTTTTATTTGACTTTTCATTGGTTTTAGTTTGGTTTTCACATCATTCAAAGATAATTCTGTTCTTTCAGCCTGATTTTAAATTTTGGGTATCTGATTTCTACTTTTAAACACAAATCCCTAACAGCTTTGAACAGTGCGATACAATTCGAAATAATACCGATTGAAGAAATGTACATTGGTGTGCCAAGTAAAAAGAGACTATCCTTTTCAGGACAGCCTCTTCTTTTCAAATTTATGAAGACTAGTTGTGTAACCCTCAGTTTCCTGCTAAACCATCCGCAAAGCCTGCATATGCTGGTTTTCGTGAATAGTCTCTTGTCCATAACCCGATTGGTTCATTAGCTCTCCATGAAGAGCCTTCGGGACTGTCAAGCGGGCTCCAGGCTGTAATGCCATAGCGTTGCGCGGCAGGAATAATCTCAAAATATTTTTCCACCACGAACTTATACATTTCAGCTTGTGCCTCGTAGTCCTCATCGGTTGCTTCCGAAGTCTTTTTACCAACGCCAATATCCAGTTCCGAGATTTTAATCAGTTTACCGGTTTCGGCAAGCAGTTCGAACATTTGCGTGATTTTATCTTTATCCGAATTGATGTTAATGTGCATTTGGCTACCAATACCGTCTACCCGGGCGCCTTTGCTTTCGATATACCCGACATAAGCAATCAGGCCTTTGCACTTGTCCAGATTGTACTCCAGGTTATAGTCGTTGATAAACAGTTTGTCATCGCTATTTCCGTACTGTGCAGCCAGATTAAAAGCCATAACAGCATAGTCTTTACCCAGGTAATCCTGCCAGTAGAATTCATCGGCAGCCATGTCTGTTTTTCCGATGCCCGATTTTAGGTCGTAAGGGCTACCGTCATTCATTGGCTCATTCACGACGTCCCAAGCTTTTACGTAGTCTTTGGAGGCTTCCATCATGCCGGCAATCCATCTCTCCAATTCGCTGGCAATGGTATCCCTCTTTTCTTCGGGTGTCAGTGGTATTTTATTTCCCGACTCCTCGATCTCCCATACGATATCATCAAAATAATAGGTATTGGCCTCTGCTAAAACTGAAAGATTAAAGGCTATGGTGTTCATACCATTAGAGCCTGCCTGTTCGGCTGAAATGATTCCGGAATTGGTATATTCCTTCCATTCGGTAGTAACTGCCGGACTACCAATCATAGACCAATGTACATAGCCCCCTGGATTATTATGCGCTTGAGAATGGATAGTTGCTGGTTTATCCGCCTTAACCTTCATGCTAAACCGATAGGCTTGACCTGCTACCAATTGTTGGGGGGCTTTTACAAAGAACTGGGTATCCCATTCTTGAGCGGGGTTATCTCCCGAATGGACAACAATTGCTCTTCCCGCACCATCTGCTCCTGTACCTTCAGCACCAATTGTAGCTGCTTTTGGACCAACTCCTACCTCTGTGGCGAAGAAGCTGGAAACATCATCATTTTCGACATCGCTGTTATTTACCAGGTTTGTCCACCACTTAGCAGGTCCTGCTGCAACAGGTTCAACCAAAAAGGTGTAAGCATGCCATCCCGGC
>JBNKTK010000081.1:0-17963 GCA_050298035.1 Mangrovibacterium sp.
AAACTGGTGACGGTAGCCCCACGGATCACCTTGAGCCACTTCGGGGCCTTCGTAGTCCATGTGGCGGCTTTTGAGGTTGCTTTTGATGAACGCTGCAATCGGACTGCCTTTTACGAAAGTGGTCAACACCTTTACCGGCAAGCCAAGGTACGATGAAATACTGGCAACGTTGGTTTCGGCGCTGGTCGCTTGCATTTCGAACAAGTTGCTGCTATGAACCGGCTGTCCGTTTACCGGTGTGATGCGCACGCCCATACTTGTCGGGACAAGCAGCGAATATTTGCAGTTTTGTTTTAATTGAAGATCCATATTTTGATTTTTAGATAAGTTAGATAATTGGTCATTGGTCATTCGATAATTGGATAATTGGTCATTGAATAATTAGTCATTTGTAGTTGCAGGTCTCCTAATAACTAGTTACTAATGACAAATGACCAGTGACCAGTGACTAGTCCCCAATGACTGTCTTAAACTCCACCAAAGGCACTGTATCCACCATCAACAGGGATAACAATTCCGGTGATGAAGCTCGAGATGTCTGACAGCAGGAACAGGGTTGCTCCCTGCAAATCTTCCGGTTCACCAAATTTCCCCATTGGCGTGTTGTTCACAATCTTTTGTCCGCGGGGCGAGTAATCTCCTGTTTTTTCATCCATCACCAAAAAGCGGTTCTGGTTGGTGATGAAAAAGCCCGGGGCAATTGCATTCACACGAATGCCAACTTTTGCCAAATGCACGGCAATCCACTCTGTGAAATTATTGATTGAGGCTTTTGCTGCTGAATAGGCCGGGATTTTTGTCAGTGGTTTGTACGAGTTCATCGATGAGATGTTGAGGACAACGCCTTTACGATGTTTCAACATGTCTTTTGTGAAGACCATGGTTGGCAAGAGCGTTCCTTTAAAGTTGAGCGCAAAAACCTTATCGAAGCCATCCATTTCCAACCCGTAAAATGTGTCTTCCAGGTTGTCAATGTTGCTTTCATCCATTTGTTCAACTTTTGTAGTTGCACTTGGGTGATTACCACCAGCTCCGTTGATCAGGATGTCGATGTCTCCCAGTTTTTCATTGATGAGCGCTTTTGCTGATTCAAGCGAGGCTTTGTCAAGCACATTGGCTTCTACGCCAATTACGGTAGCTGCATAGGATGCAGAAATTTCGGCAGCAACTTTTTCTGCTGTCTCTTTATTGATGTCAACAATGGCAATTTTCGTTTTTACCGATGCCAGTGCTTTTACCATTTCAACCCCGATTACTCCGGCCCCGCCTGTAATGACGCAAACTTTTCCGGAAAGGTCTTTAAAACTAATTGGTTCCATAATTACTTAGGTTAAATTCTTTGTAAAAGTCCAGGTTTTCTTTTGTTACAAGATCGATTGATGTATAATTCTCTGGAGATACTTGTTTTTTGAGGATAATGTGCTGAAACAGTGTGTTGACAGCTTGGTATCCTTGTTCCTCGGGGCGTTGGCAAATCAGAAAATCAACGACACCATTCTTCAGATGTTCAATGTTTTGCCGGATCAGGTCATGCCCGATCAGCCGGATGTTTTTCCTGTTCCGTTCAATCAGGTACTCGGCAACCCGGTATACCTGCGAGTTGGTGACAAAAATGCCATCTATTTTACCCTGTTTCTCAAATTGCTCATCCAGTGTGAGGTAAAAGCTGTTGTCAGCCAAATCTTCAATTTCAAGGGTATTGATTGTTTTTTGATGCTCGGGACCGGCCAGCTCAAAATAGTTGTAGAAACCGTTCTCGCGTTGCACCAGGTGGTTTTGATTGTCCATTTCCTTGGCAAAATGTACAATTAATATATTCGCTTTGCCGGGCAACGAAAAATCGAACATCTTGGCAGCCAGTGCACCGCTTTGAAACGAATTTTGACCAATGTAGCTGATTTTGTTGCATTCCTTCAGGTTCGAGTCGATGAACACAAACGGAATGTCCAGCTCATTGAGCTTGGCAATCAGTGCTTTTGATTCGCGTGAAAAGAATGGCGCCAGTACAACCCCTTCGGGTTTGCTGATCAGGATTTCTTCAGCTTTTTCTTTAAATGATGCCGGATCGTTTTGAGAATACTGGTAGCTGGTAACCTGTATGCCATATTGCTGTAGCTCGTTGAAGGCCCGTTTTACGCCAATCATCGGTTTGTTCCAGTAGGCTTCCTCGGTCAATGGCTCAGGAAAAAGAATGGCGAAAGAATGTACTTTTTTTGAAGCAAGCGTACTTGCCAGGATATTGGGCTGATAATTCAGTTCTTCCAGAATTTTAAGAATTTTTTCTTTCGTCGCCGGATTTACTTCCCCGCGATTGTGGATTACACGGTCAACTGTCCCGATTGAGACATTTGCTCTTTGTGCAATATCCTTGATTCGTATTCTCTTTGTTGGTTTGATAATGCTAAAATTTAATAGTTAATGTCAATATTTTTTTTCGGGTGCTAACAAAGCTAAACAATTTTTCCTTCTGTCGTGTTCGCACACGGAAAATATATTTTATAACATTTTTAGATTTATTTCCAGGTCAGGTATTGTTCGGGTGGATAATATAGTCTATTTTCGTGTTCGCACACGGAATCGGTCTTTTTTGATTCTGTGATAAAGTTAAACCTCAATAAATCAATTGGATTATGAAAATCGGAAAATATAGTTTTGGTGTAGGAGACCGTTTTAGTCATCAGGGGCAGGCGCAGTTAAAGGCGCTGATGAAAGCCAATGCACAAGGTGTGGAAGTTGTTCCGGTGTGGAATAAGTCGAACCGTGAGCATAATATTGTGCACTCGGAGCCTGTTGAAACCCGAAATGAAGCTGATGCTGCCGTTAAAGCATTGGGATGGAATGGCGGTTACTGCGTTGATGCCGACCACATCAACCTGACTAATGTTGACCGCTTTATTCAGTATTCGGATTTCTTCACACTTGATGTTGCCGCGTACATTGGTAATCCTTCGCCGGATGAAGATGTTGCTGCTTTTATGGCATCATGCAATGCATTGGGCAGTGAGGTTAAAGTTGAAGGTGTTGATGCCCCCGTAGTAATTACAGATACATTATTAAAAGAAGTTGCCGGGAAATACCTGGCAGCTATTAAAGAAGCCGGTAAAATATATCGTCATATTGAATCAGTTAAAGGAGAAGGGAATTTCGTTACCGAAGTGTCGATGGATGAGGTGGAGGCCCCGCAAACACCGGTTGATATGTTCTTTATCCTGAAAATGATTGCTGACGAACAGATTCCGGCACAAACAATTGCCCCGAAATTTACAGGCCGTTTTAATAAAGGAGTGGACTATGTAGGCGATGTGGCCCAGTTTGCCAAAGAATTTGAAGAAGATGTATTGGTGATCGATTATGCTGTGAAGCATTTTGGTTTACCTGAAAACCTGAAACTAAGCGTCCATTCCGGAAGTGATAAGTTCACCATTTACCCGATTATGGCTGAAATCATTAAGAAATACGATAAAGGCCTTCACGTGAAAACTGCCGGAACTACCTGGCTGGAAGAAGTAATTGGGTTGGCTGTTGCCGGGGGTGAGGCCCTGGATGCAGCTAAGCATATTTATGTTGAAGCTTTAGGTCGCAAAGACGAGTTGTGCGGGCCCTATGCCGATGTAATTGATATTGATGATTCAAAACTTCCGTCGGTTGATGAAGTAGCAGGGTGGAGTGGTGAGAGATTTGCCAATACCTTGCGCCACATCCCCGGTCACCCGGATTATAATTCCAATTTCAGGCAATTAATTCATGTTGGTTATAAAGTAGCTGCTGAAATGGGAGATACTTACACCGGCTTGCTCAAGAAGTATGCTGACATTGTTGGCGCCTGCGTTGAGGAAAATATTTATGACCGTCACCTGAAACGATTATTCGATCTGTAATGATTATTTATGCACATGGATCGGAGTAAGTAGTAGATTGTAAATCTAAAAAAAAATATAATCAATTAATATGAAACCTTTTATGGCTGAGAATTTTCTGTTGCAAACAGAAACGGCTCAAAAACTATATCACGATCATGCGGCCAAAATGCCGATTTTCGACTACCACTGTCACATCAATCCAAAAGATATTGCAGATGACCGGATGTTCAATACGATCACTGAAATCTGGTTGTACGGCGATCATTATAAATGGCGCGCCATGCGTACCAATGGGGTAGATGAACGTTACTGTACCGGCGATGCCAGCGATTGGGAAAAATTCGAAAAATGGGCAGAAACGGTTCCGCATACGTTGCGCAATCCATTGTTCCACTGGACTCACCTGGAGCTGAAAAAGTTTTTTGGGATCAATGAAATCCTGGGACCCCAAAATGCCCGCAAAATTTATGATGCCTGCAACGAAAAACTGAAGACCCCGGAATACAGTTGTCGCAATATCATCAGGATGGCCAATGTGCACACCATTTGTACTACAGATGATCCGGTTGATACGCTTGAATATCATCAGCAAATAAAAGAGGATGGGTTTGAAGTGGCTGTTTTGCCGGCTTGGCGCCCCGACAAGGCCATGATGGTGGAAGACCCGAAATTTTTTAATGATTACATGGACTTGTTGGGCGAAGTTGCCGGGATGGATATTGAAACCTTCGAAGATTTGATGGATGCCTTGGATGCGCGTCACCAGTATTTTCATGACAACGGTTGCCGGTTATCCGACCATGGCTTGGATACCGCTTTTGCCGAAGATTATACCGATGCCGAGATCAAGGCGATCTTCAAAAAAGTTCGTGGAGGAAGCAAGCTGACCGACGCTGAAATCCTGAAATTTAAATCGTGCATGTTGTATGAGTTTGGTGTGATGGATCACTCGCGTGGCTGGACTCAGCAGTTGCACATTGGAGCACAGCGAAATAACAATACCCGTTTGTTTAAAAAACTGGGGCCGGATACCGGCTTCGATTCAATTGGCGACAAGCCTGTTGCCGAGCCTCTGGCCAAATTGCTCGATCGTCTTGATCAGGAAAATAAATTGTGTAAAACGATTTTGTATAACCTGAACCCACGAGATAATGAATTGTATGCAACAATGCTGGGCAACTTTCAGGACGGTTCTGTACCCGGAAAAATCCAGTATGGCTCAGGGTGGTGGTTCCTCGATCAGAAAGATGGCATGATAAAGCAAATGAATGCACTTTCGAACCTGGGTTTGCTAAGTCGTTTTGTTGGTATGCTGACCGACTCCCGGAGTTTCCTTTCCTATACACGTCACGAGTATTTCCGCCGCACACTTTGCAACTTGCTGGGCAATGATGTTGAGAATGGCGAAATACCTGCAGATATGGAACTTCTGGGAAGTATGGTTGAAAATATTTGTTTCAATAACGCGAAAAACTATTTTAATTTTTAGTCATTCCATATTAATTGAATGACATCGGTTTATCTTGTGAAATTGGAAAAGTGTTGTATTTTTGCAATCGATTGCACAAAGATATTAATTGTTGAAAAAGATGAATAAGAAAGTAGTTACATTTGGAGAAATCATGTTGCGTCTGGCAACACCCGATTATTTGCGTTTTTCGCAAGCTGATACCTATTCAGCCACTTTTGGTGGTGGCGAGGCCAATGTTGCCGTTTCGCTGGCAAACTATGGGTTGAATGTCGATTTTGTAACCCGTTTGCCGAAAAATGATATTGGTCGTGCCTGTCAAATGGATTTGAGAAAATATGGCGTAAACACCAATAATATTGTTTGGGGCGGCGACCGTCTTGGCATTTATTTCCTCGAAACAGGAGCTGTAAGCCGTGGTAGTAAAGTGGTTTACGACCGGGCACATTCGGCCATCGCTGAAATTAAACCGGGAATGATCAACTGGGACGAAGTTTTTGAAGGAGCCGAATGGTTTCACTGGACAGGAATTACCCCGGCTATTTCCCAGGGTGCAGCCGATGTTTGCCTGGAAGCCATCAAAAAAGCTAACGAGAAGGGGATCACGGTATCGTGTGACCTGAACTACCGCAAAAATTTGTGGAAATACGGTAAAACTGCCGGTGAAGTAATGCCGGAACTGGTTGCCGGAACTGATGTTGTTTTGGGGAATGAAGAAGATGCAGCCATGGTGCTCGGAATTCACCCGGAAGGGGTTGATGTAACTGGCGGACATGTGGAGGGCGCTGCATACGAGTCTGTTTCAAAACAAATTATGGCTCGTTTTCCACGATGCAAAAAAGTTATTACGACCTTGAGGGGATCAGTCAACGCAAACCACAACTCATGGGCAGGTGTGCTTTGGGATGGTGAAAAATTATTCGAATCGCCAACTTACCAAATTACGCACATTGTTGACCGCGTTGGAGGTGGTGATTCATTCATGGGCGGCTTGATTTATGGTTTGCTGACTTATACCGGCGACGATCAAAAAGCATTGAACTTTGCCGTGGCTGCCTCATGTTTGAAACACACCATTTATGGCGATTACAACCAGGTAACCGTTGACGAAGTTGAGAAACTGATGGGAGGCGATGCTTCCGGCCGTGTAGCCAGATAATTGGGTATTGAATTTTTAAATTTAGAAATTAGCTGAAATGTCAAGATTTACAAGAATAGAAGTTGCAGTGAAAATGAAGGAAACCGGCATTGTCCCGGTTTTCTATCATCAGGATATTGATGTGTGCAAGTCGGTTGTGAAAGCTTGCTACGACGGTGGTATCCGTGTTTTTGAGTTTACCAACCGGGGTGATTTTGCGCACGAAGTTTTTGGCGAGTTGAATAAGTGGGCTGCCAAAGAATGCCCGGAAATGATGTTGGGAGTTGGTTCAATCGTTGACGGGCCGACTACTGCGTTGTACATTCAGTTGGGGGCAAGCTTTATTGTATCGCCGCTGATTGATGAAGAAATGGCAAAAATCTGTAACAAACGGAAAATTGCATGGAGCCCGGGCTGCGGTTCGGTTACCGAAATTGGCCGTGCGCATGAGTTGGGCTGCGAGGTGGTGAAAATTTTCCCTGGCTCACAGGTTGGCGGGCCAAGTTTCGTGGCAGCAGTGAAAGGCCCGATGCCGTATGCCAGCATCATGCCAACAGGTGGTGTTTCGCCCGACGAGGAAAATATGACCGGTTGGTTTAAAGCCGGCGTGCATTGCGTTGGTATGGGATCGCAACTATTCCCGAAAGAAGTTTTGGCAAATAAAGATTGGGCTTATATTACAAATAAGTGCAGGGAGGCACTGGCAATAGTGACGAAAATTCGCAATTAAGTAATAAACTAAACTAAATGAGATGACTGAAACTGAAAAACCGGCAGGAAGGTACCGTTACAGAATACTTGCCCTGTTATTTGCTGCAACCTCAATCAACTATTTCGACCGAAGCCTCATGGGTATTTTGTCGCCGGAACTTATTGAATGGTTTGGCTGGACAAAACAAGATTATTCCTATATCATCGCCTCATTTCAGGTGGCCTATGCTTTGGGGTTGCTATCTATGGGAGGAATAATAGATAAGTTAGGGACAAAAAAGGGATATGTTTTGTCAATCGGACTTTGGAGTTTATTCGGAATGCTTCATGCTATTATTGGAAAAGGATTTAGTCTGATTGGGTTTATGCTGGCACGGTTCGGATTGGGGTATGGCGAGTCGGGGAACTTTCCGGCTGCAATCAAAACAACAGCCGAATGGTTTCCTAAAAAAGAACGTGCTTTTGCAACTGGCATATTTAATGCTGCTACTAGTATAGGTGCCATTGCCGCACCATTTGTTATAGGTGCCATTGTTTATTGGAGTGGTGGAACCCGCGGACAGGGAGAACTTGTGAACTGGCGGTTTCCGTTTCTGATTACAGGACTGTTAAGCGCAACGTGGGTGTATCTCTGGTGGAGAACCTACAAAAAACCGGAAGATCATCCCAAAGTAACGAAAGAAGAGTTGGCTTATATTGACAGTGACTCTCTTGTTGAGTCGAATGAAAAGCTTCCCTGGTCAAAAGTATTTCCTAAAAAAGAAACATGGGCATTTTCGCTGGCTAAAGTTACCGATGCCGTATGGTGGTTTTATCTTTTTTGGGGCGCAATTTTTCTGGCAGAAAAATTTGGCGTGAAAATCAAAGAGATGGGACTGCCGTTTCTTGTCATTTATCTGGTTGCTGATCTGGGAAGTATTTTTGGTGGTTGGTTGTCAGGTGCATTTATTACAAAAGGCTTCTCGATTAACAAATCTCGGAAACTGACTCTGTTTATCTGTGGCCTGATAATTTTGCCAGTGGCTTTTGTGGCGGTGACCGAAAGCAAATGGATTGCAATAGTCCTGATCGCATTGGGGGCTGCCGGTCACCAGGCCTGGTCAGCAAATATATTCACTTTGGTATCAGATGTCTTTCCGAAAAAAGCAACAGCTTCGGTTGTTGGGATTGGTGGTATGGTAGGCGCTGCTGCTGGATTCATCAGTAACTTGGTTCTGGGGGCATTTCTCGATAATGCGAGCGAAACCGGGTTTTTCTGGGCTTTCCTTATCGCGGGCTCCTGCTATCTGGTAATCCTGGGTCTTGTGCATTTAATTATGCCGAAAATGACTCCAATGGATGAAAATCTGAATTATGTGACGAATGGATAACCTTTAGCTTTTTAAAGCCGATAAGGTTAAGAATTAATAGACAAAAACCGGGGAGTACTGTAATGGGAACTTCCCGGTTTTTGCATTTTGATGGGGGAAGTTCTTTATTTTTGCCGTTTTACTTTTGATTGCTCATGAAACTTTTTGTTTTTGATTTGGATTATACGCTTTGGAATGCCGGCGATACCTGGGTCGACTGTACACATCCCCCTTTTGTGTGGCGTGGCGACCGGTTGAAGGATCAGTCGGGTAGGTGGCTTCGGTTATATCCGGATGTGAAATCGGTGTTGGAAGAACTAAAAGATGCCGGTAAGCTTATTGCGGCGGCATCGCGCACCGATGCTCCGCCTCTGGCAGGCGAATTAATGAGATTGCTTGAGATTGACCATTTTTTTGATGCCCGCGAAATTTATCCTGGCTCAAAAATAACTCACTTGTCGAAAATTGAAAAGGCGCTTGGCGTAGCCCGGGAAGACACTGTTTTTTTCGATGATGAATACCGGAATATCGATGACATTAGTTCAATCGGTATCCGGTCTGTTTTTGTTCGCGACGGACTGACACGGAATTTGGTAGAACCTTTTTTGTGAGATTTATAATTCTACTTTGACAGATTATCGTTCTTGTTTGATTTTTCTCCTGATTTACCCCTGTCCGGCAACTGCCGGATTCAGGGTGAAAACGGCCAGATTTTCGAATGTATCAAAGAAGAAATAACAAATCGTGAAGAATGAGGCATAGGGAGTGAAAATCCAATCCCGATAATTATTGTCCGTCCCTGAAATAGGTTGACACAAAACGTGTCAAAAATGGTAACAAAAAAAGTAACGATTCAATCACGAAGAGTATTTAGTGATGAATTTAAAAAAGCCAAGGTCAAGGAGTACGAAAGTGGTAAATTTACGGTAAATGAAATAGGACATTTGTATGGCATCCAGCAAGCAGTAATTTACCGATGGATTTACAAGTATTCTATTTACAACAAAAAATCGGTTAAGGTTGTCGAGATGAGCGAAAGTAGTACTCAAAAGGTAAAGGAACTGGAACTACGTCTAAAGGAGTTGGAGCGGATCGTTGGTCAAAAGCAACTTAAGATTGACTACCTTGAAAAGATGATTGAACTGGCGAAAGAGGAATTTGATATCGATATCAAAAAAAACTCAGATACCCTACAATCCGGTGGTTCCATGAAAACAAACAAAAGGTAAAGTGCTCCATGAAATCGATATTCGCTATTGCCGGAGTAAGCCGACAAGCAGCTCATGCTCACTTTATGCAGGAGTCTGTTTTTCAGGAAAAACTATCAGGATTAATCCTCGAAGCAGACATTCTCAGAAGAGAACACCCTGGTTGTGGGGTTGAAAAGATGTATAATACATTACAGCCAGACTGGCTGGGTAGAGATAAGTTCATTTCCCTGTTTATGCAGCTGGGATATAGGGTAAAAACACAAAAGAACTATCAGAAGACAACTATTCCGGTACATTCAAAATACCAGAACCTGATTGAAGGACTGATGGTAAGAAGTAAAAATGTGGTTTGGCAAACAGACATCACTTATTATCGTATAGGTAACCGTTTCTATTACCTTGTTTTTATTATAGATGTCTATACCCGGAAAATATTGGGATTTAAAGCCAGCGACCATCTTCGAGCAGAAGCCAATCTTATTGCCCTGGAAATGGCATTGAAAAGCACCTCTGGCAGTCTCGAAAAGTTAATCCATCATTCAGACAGGGGAAGCCAATATATTGATAAAAAATATACTGGTTTGTTGACTGGTCATGGCATTCGAATTAGCATGGGCGAAAAAGCCCAGGACAATGCCTATGCCGAACGCATTAATGGCACGATAAAAAATGAATACCTGAAATATTGGGGACCACAGAATCTCAAACAATTACAAATGATGCTGAAAAAAGCTGTGGCACATTACAATAACAAAAGGCCACATAATCATTTACCGAAGAAGATGTCCCCTGTTCAGTTTGAAAAATCTTTGTTAGATTTAACCAGCCAAAGGAGACCGACGGTGATTATTTATGCCGAAGGAAATTATAAAGTCAAAGCGGCATCGAGCCACTTTGACTTTAAGCCAAAAGAAGAACCTCTGGCTCATAATTGTCCGATAGAAATCGGTAACTAAATAAGTAAAAAGTAAGTCAAAAATGTCAACCTTATTTAGGGATCGTCATTTAGGGATCGTCATCCAATGACTAATGACTAATGACCAATCTGAACCACATAGGCACATAAGAGTTGAGTTACTAACTGCAAGCTTCTAGCCGCAAGAATCAAGAATCGAGCGTCAAGTTCCGATAACTATCGGGACCAGAATCGAGCATCAACTACCTCACTTCAAAGTCGAACATTTTGCGGCCTTCAAGGAAGCCTTCGAGGCGGTCGCCAATGGCAACGGGGCCAACGCCGGCCGGTGTGCCTGTATAAATCAGGTCACCAATTTTCAGGGTAAAGTATTTCGATACCTGGCTGATCAGTTCATCAATCGGGAAAAGCATGAACGAACTATCGCCATTTTGTACCGGTTCGCCGTTCTTCTTTAGTTGAAACTTGACCGCATCCAGGTTGGGTAGTTCGCTTTTGGGCACAAACTCACTGCTGATCACTGCCGAGCGGTCGAACGCTTTTGCCTTTTCCCAGGGCAGCCCTTTATCTTTCAGCTTGTTTTGCAGGTCGCGTGCCGTAAAATCAATGCCAAGGCCAATCTCGTCGTAATAGCGGTTGGCAAAGCGGGGTTCAATATTTTTGCCCAGCCGGTTGATCCGCACAACCAGCTCGCATTCGTAGTGCACGTCAGTACTAAAGTCGGGAATGTAAAACGGGTCGTTGTTACGCAGCAAAGCCGAATCGGGCTTCATAAAAACAACCGGTTCTGCCGGTATTTCGTTGTTCAGTTCCCGCGCATGTTCGCTGTAATTTCTTCCGATGCAGATTATCTTCATAATAACAAATTCCAGATTCCAAATTAGCTGCAAGCCGCCAGCATCAAGCAACAAGAATCACTAATCATTTTTAGCTGTCTTTCATCCGCAGCTTGATGGCCGTGAGCACCTTTTTGGTGTAAAGCGGGAATTCACTGGTCATCATCCAGCCAAAATAGCCGGGTTGTTCGCGCAGCACCTGCTCCACCGGGATGCCTTTATTTTTACCAAAATTAAATACCTCAACCCCATTCTCGTCGTACACGATGCGGCCAACAAAATCAACATTGCGGTCGTATGACGAAAACTCGCTTAAAGCAGCTACATCATTTTTAATCGGTTTGCTCACCCGCCCGTTTCCATCTTCGTATTCCGAATCTTCATACTGATCGAGCTGGGCTTTCAGCACATCGTAAGTGGCTTTGGTATCAACCATAGCGCTGTGGGCGCCTTCCAGTTCCTGCTGGCAATAAAACTTGTAGGCCGCGGCAAGCGTTCTTTTTTCCATTTTGTGGAAGATGGCCTGCACATCAACAAACTTACGTTTCTTCAGATCAATGTCAACACCAACCCGCAAAAACTCTTCGGCCAGCAAAGGAATATCAAAACGGTTTGAGTTAAAACCAGCCAGATCGCAACCTTCGATAAACTGAGCCAGCGATTTGGCCACTTCTTTAAACGCAGGCGCATCTTTTACATCTTCATCATAAATTCCGTGCACCCTGCTCGACTGTTCCGGGATGTGCATCTCGGGGTTAATCCGCAAATCGCGGCTTTCTTCCGAACCGTCAACATTAATCTTCAACAATGCAATCTCAACAATGCGATCAGTCGCAATATTGATCCCTGTCGTTTCGAGGTCAAGGAAAATTATGGGATTTTTTAAATTCAACTTCATCCGTCTTGATTTTAAATACTAAATACTCGTTGTCATCTTCTGTCTTCCAACATTGCTGAAAGAAGAAGTACTGGTTACAGCTTTCGCGGTGTATTTCAACAAAAAACCTAACAAGATTGCTCCTGTTAGGTTTCCGCAATATTTTATTTTTTTCTAAGCATTGATCATCATTGGCATCAACAACATCAATACATCTTCTTCGTCAAAATCTTTCTCGGCTGGTAGCAACAAGCCTGCGCGGGTCGGGTCAGACAGCTCAACGCGAACTTCTGATGATGACAGGTTGCCAAGGATTTCCAAAAGGAAAGTCGATTTGAAACCGATTTCAATTTCATCTCCTTCGTACTGGCACTTCAGGCGTTCAACAGCCGAAATGGAGAAGTCGACATCCTGTGCCGAAACCACCAACTGGTTGTCATCAATATGAAACTTAATGAGGTTGCTGGCCTGGTTTGCAAACACCGAAACACGCTTGATTGTGTTGAAGAACTCCAACCGGTCAACCACCAGTTTATTCGGGTTGTTGGTTGGGATTACCGAGTTGTAACTTGGATAATTGCCTTCAACCAGGCGGCAAATCAGTTTAAAATTGCTTAGGGTAAAGAAGGCGTTTTTATCGTCAAACTGCAATTTCACATCATAATCCTCTTTCATCAACAGGTTTTTCAGCAAAGCTGCCGGCTTTTTAGGTAAAATGAATGAAGCATCTGTTTCCGCTTTTGCATCGCCGCGTTTGTAGCGAACCAGTTTGTGCGCGTCGGAAGCTACAAAAGTCAGGTCCGACTGTCCCAGTTCAATAAAAATACCGTTCATCACCGGGCGAAGTTCGTCATCAGCAGTGGCAAACAAAGTACGTGCGATACCGCTTTGCAGCACATCGTGAGGAACATTGATTGTTGAAGCAGAATCTTCATGCAAAACCGGCAACTGTGGAAAATCGTCCCCATTCTGTCCAACAATGCTGAACTTACCGTTTTCAGAATAAATATCAATGCCAAACGTGTCCTGATCGATTTTAAAAGTCAACGGCTGCTCGGGAAACTCCTTAAGTGTGTCATTCAACAACTTGGCAGGAACAGCAATGTCGCCCTGTCCTTCGGTATTGTCCAGTGTCAGGCTGGTAATCAGCGTTGATTCTAAATCTGAGGCAGTAACCGTCAACCGGTTATCTTCCAGCTGAAACAAATAATTATCCAAAATGGGTAATGTATTTTTCGAACTAATCACCTTACTGATCGCATTCAGATGACTTAGCAATTCGGTACTGGAAACAACAAACTTCATTGATATCTTTTTTTAGTTTTTATGATCTTTATACTTTGAGATTGCAACTTACAGGCTAACGCTGTGGCCACAAAACACGAATATACAAACTTTGATTTTGTTTATTGTTGTTTTCTTTTGAGTTTTTACACAAAGAAATCAACCACGGTAGCGGCGTACCCGAATAAAGTTGAAAATCAAGCCGAACAAGGATATCAACACCAGTGGCAATAATAGGTTCAATAATTGCCAAAAGAGTTTTTCTTCCCTGATCTTTACTTTATCGAGCAAACGGATTTTGAAAACACGCGAACGTAATGACATGATCCCACTATCGTCGCAAAGGTAATTCACGGCATTCACCAAAAACTCTTTGTTGCCAAAAGTTTGTTGCGAATAATTATCGTAGCCCAGCGGGCGGGTTTGTACTTGTCCGTTTCTTCTCGAAACCTGGTTGGCAATCAGGCTGCCATCCCCTAAAATGATCATCTTCGCCGGTTTCGATTCGGTCAGCACCTCAATCCCGGCCGTGTTGAATTCACCGGTCATCCGGTTTTTAAATACCGACGAGAATTGTCCTTCGAGCAACACACCAACAGGAACCTGCATTTGCCGGAACAGACTTCGGGCAGGCGGGGAATCAACACTTCGGAGGCTTACCTGTTCGGGGGTCCGGACAATGCGCGAATAATCCGAGGTATGCAGAATGACCGTCTTTTTAATTGCCGGATTCTTCCCAACGGTATCAATCGAGCTCACAAACTCAGACTTCAGCCGGTTCAGGTTTCGGCTAATCACATGCGACTGCGATGGCCAAAGCAAGGGCGAATAATACCAGGGAGCCGGTGAAAATTTTGGAGAAGATGCAACCGGGGATGTGTTAACCGGAATAACAATGCAATCCACATCCTGCACCAGGTCCGGGTTCACACGGACACCATAATGAAAAAGCTGGTCCATCAGGTTCAGGTCGCGCGGAAAGGCCAGTGTCGTTTCGCCACGGCTCAGGCTGTCGAGGCTCACCTGTACCGGGTCGAACAGCCACATCACATTGCCCCCGCGCATCAGGTACTGATCGATGTAAAACTTATCCGTCTCGCTGAATGGCTGGGTCGGATCGGCAATAATCAGCGTTTTGGGGATTGTTTCACCCTCCACCAAGTCCGCAGCCGTTTTGTTGGTGATGGTATAATTTTCGGCCAGTGTACTCCTGATATCATACGTTTCGGCATCGCCCAACTCGGTCTGCCCACGCAGGAAAGCAACTTCTTCTTTTTCTTTACCCAGCAATTGCTGAATTGCCCGCATCAACTCAAACTCAAGCGTTTCAACCGAGTTGTTCAGGTTAACCTCCGGAGCCAGTGCCGGATTATTTTTTAACAGGTTAACGCCAATTTCTTCCTCTTTATAACGAATGACTGCCCCCGGAAAGATCAGGTGGGTCACCGTTCCTTCATCTCGTTTCAGGCGCAAATCCGTTGGCTGCAAGCCCAGCGACACCAAATTCTCGAAAAGCTTATTCCGGTCTTGCGCATTTTTGATATCATAAGGGTCCATTAACTCATACCGGACCCGAACATCGGAATAGGCATTGATGTCCTGGATTTTTTCTTCAACTGCCTGCTTCAACTTCCGAAAACCGGGAGGCAAATCCCCGGTCAGGAACAAATCGATTTTAACAGGTGCTTCCAGTTTGCTGACTACCTCCTTCGAAATTGATGAAAGGCTGTACCGTTTCTCGGTTGTTAAATCGACCCGAAAAAACAGGTTGGAAGAAATAAATAAAATAAGCACAATCCCGATCACCAGGTAAACGATTTTCCGGAGCTGCGACTTTAGTTTCTTTTGTTTTTGCTGAAGGAAGACACTGGTTAAAAACAACATTAAAAATGTGAGCACCACAAAATAAACCACATCCCGCGAATCGACCACTCCCCTGCTCACCGAGAGGTAATGCTCGTTAATACCGATATTGGTAAAAAATGATTTTAGCCCGGCTGACAAATCCATTGATGCCACAAAGCCAAACCCGGTATAAAAGAAAAACGACAGAAACAGCGCAGTGATAAAAGCAAAAATCTGGTTATCGGTAAGGGCCGAAGCCAACAGGCCAATAGCCACGTAAACGGCAGCCAGAAAAAACAGGCCAATAAACGATCCCCATGCAGCCCCGCTGTCCCAGTTGCCAACAGGGTTTCCCAAAGTATAAATGGAATAGAAGTAGATGAGGGTTGGCAACAGGCAAATCACCACCAGGAACAAACCAGCCAGGTACTTCGACCAAACAAGCTGAAACAGCGAGAAAGGACGTGTGATCAGGATTTCAAGAGTTCCCAGCCGCTTTTCTTCGGCAATTAAACGCATGGTGAGGGCCGGAACCAGGAAAAGGAAAATCCACGGCGCCAGCGAAAAGTAACTATCCAGGGTGGCATAGCCATTTTCAAGCAGGTTGTAGTTCCCAGGGAAGACCCAAAGAAACAGCCCGTTGGCAATTAAAAATACAAAAGCCACCAGGTAACCGGTAAGCGATCCAAAAAAACTGGTGATTTCTTTCCGAAATAAACTAAACATGGGTCAATTCGTTTTTAGCCAAACGAAGATAGGAAAAGATTATTTCTTTTGCCGAAGTTTATCGATCATCAGGCTGGCAGCACGTGCCGAAGCACCTGGCCCGCCAAGCCGCCGATGAAGTTCGTCGTAATCATTTCCTATTCGCCGGCGATAATCCGGATCATTCAAAATCCGTTCAAGTTCAGCCCGTATGTTTTTAACCGAACACTGATGCTGCAACAATTCGCGCACAGCTGTCCGCTGCAAAATCAGGTTAACCAGCGACACCCATTTTATCTTCAAGACCTTTTGTCCGATCTTAAAAAACAAGGCTCCCCCGGCCATGCGGTAACATACCACCTGCGGGCAACGGATCACGCCAGCCTCCAGCGATACAGTACCCGATGCCAGCACAGCCACATCAGCCTGTTGCAAAACCTCGTAGGTCTTTCCATGTAACAAACTTACTTCGTAATCCGACAAAATCCTGTCATAAACTTCATCCGGGATATTCGGCGCTGCCGTTACAACCAACTGGTGTGTTTTAAACAATGAAGCAGCTTCGAGCATTCGGGGTAAAAGTGAGTTGATTTCCTGCAACCGGCTGCCCGGCAACAACGCAATAATTGGTTTATCGGCCAAATTATTTTCTTTCAGGAATACGTCGACAGGTTGTTTTTGCGGCTTGGCCATCACGGCATCCAACACCGGGTTGCCCACATAATTTACAGGATAACCGAATTGTTGGTAAAACCCGGTCTCAAAAGGCAGGATGGTGAACATCTCATCAACAAAGGCCTTGATCTTTTTGATGCGATGAGCTTTCCATGCCCAAATCTTTGGCGATATATAATAATAAACACGGATGCCGTTTGCCTTTGCAAATTCAGCCATCCGCAGGTTGAACCCCGGGTAATCAACCAGTATCAACACATCGGGCTTAAACCGGAGCAAGTCCTGCTCGCAGGTTTTGAAGTTATTTTTAATGGTGCGCAGGTTCAGTAAAACCGGGATAAATCCCATGAAAGCCATTTCGCGATAATGCTTGACCAACTGCATCCCGGCCTGTTCCATCAGTTCACCGCCAAATCCGCGAACCACGGCATCGCCATCCAGCCGCACCAACTCCCGAATCAGGTTCGATGCATGTAAATCACCCGATGCCTCGCCTGCTATGAAATAATACCTCATGTGTTAGTGTGATATGTGTGTTGACAACAAAAGTAAAAAGAAAAATGACGTTGTTGTTGACTGGCTCCGGATACTCGATACTGGATGCTTGATCCTGGATACTTGATTTTCCTTTGCGTCTTAGCGACTTTGCGTGAAAGATTAACTACATAGACACAAACCGGATACTCGTTGCCGGATGCTTGATTCTGGATACAAAGCTTCGAACGCCTGAATAAGCGACAAATAGTCAATGCTTGCGGCCTGAAGCTAGCAGTTCCTATGTGCCCTCATGTGCCTGCGTGGTTCAGGTTGGTTATTGGTTATTAGTCATTGGTCACTGGTTGACGATCCCAGAATAAGCGACAAATAGTCAATCGGAAATCAATATCGTTTAGTTAAAGAAAATGACTTTGAGAAACACTTGTTTTCTCGGTGAAACTCTGTGTGTAGACTCGGTGAAACTCTGTGGTTAAATTGTTGCCATCGTTTTTTTCACCACAGAGTGGCACAAAGGAAATCACAGAGTAACACAGAGTTTTTCAGATGCATAACTAAACGACATTTAATCGTAAATAGTCAATAATGCTTGC
>JBNKTK010000082.1:0-17891 GCA_050298035.1 Mangrovibacterium sp.
TATCCTTACTTTTTCTAAAAAAAACAGGGCGAATTTTTATGCGTTCTTCGTCAATCAGCTCTCTGAGCTCCTCATCCGAGGGTGTTTTAACCTTGATGTTATTGATAAAACACAGCATCCGGTATTCCTCAAACTCGGGACGGGAGATCGAACAACGTACTTTTTTCGGCTCAAATACACACTTCCCGACACTTCCCTTCTGCGAACGTAAAGGACGTTGGTAAAATATAGCCCGGTGCAGCTCTGTCTTCATCTTTTCTGGTATCTGCTGAAACTCGCAAATTCGCCGAAATTCGTACAGATAATGATCTTCCCGATGTGTATAGGTATTTCTGATTTTTTCGCCGTTCTGATATTTTTCATAAAAATATTGACCAAGGGTTTTATCTCCTCTTTCCCGGTCAATTTCTTTAATTGCTTCCGTTACAACAGACTTTTCATTTTCCGCCGTACTATCCAGCCGATTACTTAAAAAACCACGCCGCTGGGCAATGTGATAGAATGCACGGCCAAGTTTAAAACGTTCCATCTCATTGTTCAGATCAAGTTTTTTCTCAACGCCGAGTGCCCGATAATAGTATGGGTTTTTATTTGTTTCCTCGTCGGTCTTCTGCCAATCGAGGAAAGCTCTGTTTAAAGGATATTGCTTTTTATAACGCCATTTTTTAAGTTCTTCGTTCTCCAGTTTTGGGCAATAACCAAATTCAGAAAGCGCTTTCAATACGCTGATTTTTCTTAGTTTTCTGCGATATTTTAGTCGTCGCGCACTTCGAAACTCCGTTCTTTTGGCAGCTTTTGATATTTCCTTTCCGCCTGAGTCCCTTCCTACTCCCTCCGGAAAAATTCGCACACCTTTATCGACTAATCTGAAATCTTCATGTCTTTCTTTTTCTACCACTGCCCAGCCAATGCTGTTGGTTCCTAAATCGAGCCCGAGTATTTTTGCCATAGTCTTTTGGTTTTAGTTTATTGAATGTCCGTTATCTTGTCAATCTTTTTTACTTCGTCTATTGTTTTGTATTTATCATTTCCCTACTTTAGCAGGCATAAAACAGAAATCATTTTACATCTTATCACAATAAGGCTATAAGCCGAAGGTATTAAAACCTACACTCCCGCTTCGGTGGGAGTTTTTATTTTCAGCATATTAGTTTGCTTATCAATCTGGCAGGGCTTGTAACCTGTGTCGCTAAATCTTTGCGATAAAGCCAATATCAATCAGATTGCTGCAAAAACGCTTCACAATTTATATTATTCACAATTAACGATAAAGTTATATCGCAAGAAATGCATGAACACCCCTGTTTTTTGTACGAACCTTCGTTTTTCGCACATGAACCTGCCGATTTTCGTGGCGAACTGAATTTTTGAACCAGCTAAAACGTGTCTGTCAAATGTTTTTAATGCTATTTTTGCGCAAAAACCAAGGAAAAGATGGGGCATTCAAAACCAGAGTTACTGTTACCTGCCGGAAGTGTTGATTCGTTTCGGGCGGCCATTCGGGGCGGCGCCAATGCCGTTTACCTGGGATTGAAACAATTTAACGCCCGCGCCCGCGCCAACAACTTTACCGAAAGCCAGTTGCCTGCTGTTCTCCGCGAAGCACGCGGCAATGGGGCAAAAATCTATATCACGCTAAATACCGTCATCAAGAATAATGAAATCGACAAGCTGCTCGATTTTCTTTTTTACCTCGAAAAGGTAGGTATTGATGCCATCATTGTGCAGGACTGGGGCGTTTACGACCTGGCCCGCCACTATTTCCCGAAACTGGCCATTCATGCCAGTACCCAAATGGGGAACCATAACTCGCAGGGGGTTTCCTACGCTGCCCGTCTGGGCATTTCGCGCGTGGTGCTTGCCCGCGAACTAACGATGGACGAACTACAGAAGATTGCGCATAAACCAGCCTGCGAACTCGAAATATTTGTTCACGGCGCCCTTTGCTATTCGTTTTCAGGACAATGTTTCTTTAGCAGCTACATTGGCGGACGCGGCGCCAACCGGGGGTTGTGCAGCCAGCCCTGCCGGATGGTCTATAAAGACGAAAAAGAACAGAAATACCTGTTCAACCTGAAAGATAACCAGCAACTGCAAAACCTGCCCCGATTTTCGGCAATGGGCATTCACTCGCTGAAGGTGGAGGGACGGATGAAATCGGCCGACTACGTGTTCCGCGTTGCCGGGGCTTACCGCCTGGCGCTCGACCACCCGGACAGGATAGGCGAAGCCGAAGAGATGCTCCGGATGGACTTTGGGCGCGACAAAACCGGCTACTTCCTGGCCAAAGATGTGAAAGAAGCTGTTGCCGACACGTCAAACACCGGCATCCCGGTCGGGAACATTATCCGGGTGAATGGCAGGGAGGTAACTTTCACAGCCAATTGCGACCTGGCAAACGGCGACCGCATCCGCATACAGAACAACCACTCGAATAACACGGTAACGCAAAAATTGCAGGACTTGTGGGAAGAAAACGGGCGCTATTCGTTTACATTTGAAGGAAATGAAAAGCTTTCGGCCGGCGACGAAGTTTTCTGGATTGGCCGGCGCGAACAGTCGTTTCCCTCACGCTTGCCCAATGTGCCGGCCCCAAATTACCGAATGCAGGCTTTCGAAAAGAAGGCCATCAAACAAAAACTGACCAGCCACAACAAACCCGAAAAGCCCAAGCTGTTTGTCCGGATCGACCAACCCGAATGGCTTGAGTTTATCCGCATAAATGAAATTGACGGCCTGGTACTTTCATTCGGAAGGCACGGGTTCGAAAAGTTCAGTTTCAACGATCAGTTTATTCAACAAAACCGGAACAAGGTACATGTTGAGCTTCCAAAATTTATTGCAGAAGGCCAGCTTGATGCCTGGGGCAAAATTGTTCGAACAGCCGAAGAGAACGGGATCAGACAGTTTTTCATCAGCCATCTTTCGCAAAAGTTATTTTTCACGAAGGAAAGCCGGGTTAGCTCTAACGAGCAGGTGTACGTGTACAACGATGCCACGGCCAAATTCCTGCAGCAGCAAAAGATCAGCCATTTCTGCTACCCCATTGAAAACGATTTTGAGAATCTGAAAACCATGCAGTTTAAAAACGGATTTGTGCTGTTGCACACAGTGCCAGAGCTGTTTTATTCGCGCATGCCGGTCAGCCTTCACGACGGGGGAAACCAGTTTAAGGACACTTACAACAAAACCTATACAAAGGAAAACCACGACGGGATTACAATCGTGGTACCAGACCGCCCGGTCAACTTGTTCCAATACAAAAACCAACTGACAAAGGCCGGGTTCAACAATTTCATGATCGACCTGAAACATGAAAGCCCATCAAAGAATGCCGCCAAACGCATCTTCACGAAATTCAAGTCGGGGGAAACCGTGCAACCTTCTACCAATTTCAATTTCAAAAAAGGCTTATTGTAAACCATGAATTCGGGAAAACTCAGATTAGTCTTCCCTATCCGCAGGGAAATCGCTTTTAAGTTTTTTGTATAATTTATAAGTCTTGGGGGAAAACCAGCCTGAAGGGCTGGCATAATTCAGCCCGGGGCAACGCCCCGGGTCAGGGAAGTAAGGATAAAAACCGTCCGCGTTTATATGTTACAACAACGTACTATCCTATATCCGGACGAAATGGCATCATGTCAATAATCCGGGAACCGGACAACCTCTCTCTTCCGTCCGGGACAACACTTGTCCTTTGAGAAACGTCATTTCGCGGACGATCAATTTATATTCTCCCGTTCCCGGGGCGTTG
Source organism: Mangrovibacterium sp. (assembly GCA_050298035.1). GTDB lineage: Bacteria > Bacteroidota > Bacteroidia > Bacteroidales > Prolixibacteraceae > Gaoshiqia. Next base: position 3,755 of record JBNKTK010000082.1, read on the forward strand.
CCCCGGGCTACGGGATGCCAGCCTTTCAGGCTGAAAACAGTAGCAGTGATCATAATTTTAAGAAAACAAAAATTCTCTTAATTTTAAAAGCGATTTCCCTGACCCTATCCGCTCTATTCAGCTTTCATTTTTATATCTTAGCCAGCCGAACAGGTTCCGTTCTGTTCGTTGATCAAACCATGAAACCTAGACATGAAAAAAACGATCACTGCAATCTGCATATCCTTGTTTTTGGGCGCCGGTAGTAGTTTTGCCCAAATCAGCATGAAAAAACAAGAAGGTGGCCTTATGATCCTTGATGCAGGCAAGAATGTTGCTTTTTTTCAGAAAGAAGCAGTTACCTCCAACAATGGACAAATCCGAAACGACTATCTGCACCCGGTCTATCTGCCCGACGGCACAGTCATCACCGAAAATGCGCCACAGGACCACCCGCACCACCGCGGAATATTCTGGGCCTGGCACCAAATCCTGATCGACAACCAGCCAATTGGCGACCAATGGGAACTGAAAGATTTTACAATTGATGTGCGAATTGTTGAATTCAGGCGGCTGGCAAGCGGAAACGGGATTCTCCAGACCACCTCATTCTATCATTCCCCGGCATACGAAAACGGACAAAAAGCTTTCATAAAAGAAAACACCACCTACGCGTTTTCCCAACAGGTTGCGAACTACCGAACAATTAAAATTGATATTGAACTGACCGCCCTTGCTGACAACATGAAAATTGGCGGTTCGGATGATGAAAAAGGGTACGGTGGTTTTTCAGTACGGATGAAATTGCCGGAAGACGTGGCCTTCGCAAGCAGCAACGGATTGGTTGAGCCGCAAAACATAGCTGTTGAGGCAGGCCGGTATATGAATATTTACGGATCAGTGGCTAAAAACGGCAATCGCGGCGGTGTGCTGATTTACAGTGAACCGGCAAACCAGCCAGGCCCGCAAACCTGGATTTTGCGCAAGTCTGGCAGCATGCAAAATGCCGTCTTTCCCGGCCGGGAGCCAATCGATCTGAAAAGGGATACACCGCTAAAATTGAGCTATACCGTTGTTCTGTACACCGGAAAAATCAAAGAGAACAAAATCCTAAAAAGAATTACGAGTGCATCAATTTCCATTGACGAAAGATAAAAGAATTCTATCTATACACCTTAATTATGTATTGATCCTAATAAATTCAGCCGGATTCGTTAAAATAGAAAAGTAAAAAAAGCAGACCTGTAAGCCGGGTTCTGTACCCCGAAACCGGGGCCTCTATCATTTATCTGGCCGCAACATCACTGTTACGATCTAGCAGCCTACCCCTCACGACTCCGGCAAACGCCGGACTGCCCTTTCGGACAGAACAGGACGGGCAATCCTGTCGGCACAAGCCGGCCGTGATATATTTGGCTTTGCAACCCATGGTGCGTACGGCTTCCGAAATCACTCCCGGAACCGGTGAGCTCTTACCTCACCTTTTCACCCTTATCCGGCAAAGCCGGACGGTTATTTTCTGTTACGCTGACAAAAGCTTTCACCTTTCTTCCCGTTAGGAAGCATGGTGCCCTGCGTTGCCCGGACTTTCCTCTCTCCCGGTTTCCCGGGACAGCGATAGAGCGGTCTGCGCTGCAAAGATAGCAAAAGGTTCCGGATGATGGTGACGAACCTTGTTTTATCGATACAAACGCCCCTGCCAGGTATCCCGTTCTGCCAGTCGCTTTTCCAGTTTCGCCACAAACTCATAGTTTTTCAACCCCCACTTTGGAGCAATCAACATACCGGGTGGTGCCTGGCTGACAAAACGCTCAACAATAATATCAGGCCGCAACAGCTCAAGATAGTCTACCGCCAGATCAATGTACTCATCAACCGAGAAGAGATGAAAATCATCTGGCTTGGAAGCATACTCAGCAGCCATTCTTGTCCCTTTATGGATTTGCAACTGGTGCAGTTTCAGGTTTTCAACAGGAAGTTTGGATATCTCACGCGCCTGATCCAGAAAATCGCTCCTTTTTTCCCCCGGCAAACCTAAAATCAGGTGAGCACAACTATGAATGTCTCTTTTTGATGTCTCAATCAAAGCCTTTTTTGCCTCGTCAAACATATGGCCCCGGTTGATCCGAATTAGCGTTTCATCTTTTACCGATTCCACACCATATTCAATCATCACGTAGACTTTTTTGGATAATTCGGCCAGATAATCCAGGATTTCCGCACTCACGCAATCCGGCCTGGTCCCAAGAACCAACCCGATAACTTTGGGATGCGAAAGCGCTTCTTCATAACGTTCTTTCAAAACTTTCAAATCAGCATATGTATTGGAATAAGCCTGAAAGTAAGCCAGGAATCGCATCGTTTTGTATTTCCGTTCAAAGAATTCAATCCCCTGCTCAATCTGGCTGCTGATACTCTTTTCCAACCGGCAGTAATCCGGCTTAAATGTTTTATTATTACAATAGGTACATCCGTTCAGCGCCTTGGTCCCATCACGGTTTGGGCATGTAAATCCAGCATCAACTGATACTTTTTGCACTCGCTCATTAAACTTATTCCGGAAATAGGTCGGAAAATCATTATATCTTTTATCGTGTCCCCACGGAAAACTTTTTTCTGCCATTCGTCTGGTATATGGGCACAAAATTAATGATTATGAGCCAACCAGAGAATTTGACTTCCATTGTTTGGGCAAAAAACAAGAATTTGAACACCAGATGTCCGCCTATCTTATCAACAAATGTTGAAAACTTTCAACCAGACGACCCAATTGACGGTTCTTTATATAACATTCATTTTCTAACTTTATACAGACTCAAAACAACATATCTATGTTTAGCGAGAAAGACATTAAAGACATTGAGGCGAGAGGAAGCAACCCAACCTTAGTTACTGAGCAAATTGAAAACTTCAAAAAAGGATTCCCCTATCTAAAAATCATACAACCGGCAACAATCGGGAACGGCATACTTAAATTAGATGAGGCGGAGATTGAAGAAAGTGTCCGTTATTTTGATGAATGTGCCCAAAACGGCACCAATTTATTAAAATTTGTTCCGGCATCGGGCGCAGCCAGCCGTATGTTTAAGGCATTGTTCGAAGCAAAGGAAAAACTGGAAGGCGGAGTTCCGGAAGAAGATGTTAAGGCATCGAAAGACATGATTCAGTTTTTTGGCAACCTCGAAAAATTTGCCTTTTACACCGATTTAAAAAAGCTTGCGAAAAAAGAACCGACACAGTTATCAGCACTGGAAATTTTAACGCTTGTGCTTACAGAAACCGGCTTGAACTATGGTAATTTACCGAAAGGCCTGCTTCAGTTTCACCAGTACGGCACAAACTCACGTACTTCGTTTGAAGAACACTGTGTTGAAGGCGCTTTGTATTCGAAGAACAGCAACGGAACCATACGAATCCATTTCACTGTTTCCCCGGAACACCAACCTGCCTTTGAAAAACACTTTTCTTCAATTAAAGAAATTTACGAGGCTGCTTTTGCAGTGAAATATGAAATTTCATTCAGCCAGCAAAAAGCCTCAACCGACACCATTGCAGTAGCAATGGACAACCAGCCCTTTCGCAACGATGACGGAAGCCTGCTGTTCAGGCCCGGGGGTCACGGGGCACTGCTTGCAAACCTCAACGACCTTGATGCTGATGTTGTCTTCATCAAAAACATTGACAATGTTGTGCCGGATTACCTGAAGCCCGAAACCGTGAAGTACAAGAAAGCACTGGCAGGCTTGTTACTTAACCTTCAGCAAAAAATATTTAATTATCAGCAAGTTTTCGACACACATCATTATTATGCCCTGGATAGTGTGTTCATTGCAGAAGCGGCCAATTTCCTTGAAAATGTTTTAAATGTAAAACCACCAACCAGTCAATATTACTCAGAGAAAGAAGAATTATATTACTACCTGAAGTCAAAGTTTGACCGTCCAATCAGGATTTGCGGAATGGTAAAAAATGAAGGAGAACCTGGTGGCGGTCCGTTTTGGGCCGTTAACAGCGACGGATCAGTATCCCTTCAGGTAGTCGAAAGCTCACAGGTTGAGATGCAAGACCCGGTTCAAAAAGCAATTGCCGATGAAGCAACCCACTTCAACCCGGTGGACCTGGTTTGCGCATTCAAAAACTACAAAGGTGAAAAATACGATTTGACAAAATACAGAGACCCGGATACCGGATTCATTTCCTACAAATCAAAAGACGGAAAAGAATTGAAGGCACAAGAACTTCCGGGACTTTGGAATGGAGCCATGGCTGATTGGAACACTCTTTTTGTTGAAGTTCCAATCCTGACTTTCAACCCGGTAAAAACGGTAAATGATCTTTTAAGAAAAGAGCACCAACCGGAGTAATTCGTTTTAAAAACTATTATTAAATTTGCACCTGCAATTTATTCTTTATGGACGAGGACGCAAGGGACTTTTACGAAAGCGAAGAAATAAATGAAGCTGTAAGCCGGTTCAGGAATATGATCAGGAACAAAAGCCTCAGTTATTTCGATGTATTTGAAATTGAAGGAATAGCCGACCATTTTCTCGATAACGGAAAAATTAAGTTGGCAAATGCTGCCGTTGATAACGGATTGAAGATACATCCAGCCTCTACTGCCTTGCAAATAAAAAAAGCCCAGATTTTACTTGTTGACGGCCATGCCGAAGAATCGCTGGAGCTGATCCGTGTTGCCGAAATGGTTGAGAATTCCAATTCAGACATTTTCCTGATCAAAGGCTCAGCATTAATCATGATGGGCATGGTTGAAGAAGCAATTGCTGCTTACGAACAATCTATACTATACGACTACGAAGAAAAAGATGACTTGCTTTATAATATTGGGGTAACGCTTGGACAAGCAGGAGAAACCGACAAAGCAATTTACTTTTTGGAAAGAGCATTTGAGATCAATCCGAAAAATGAGCTGGTGCTTTACGAACTTGGCTACTATTACGACAGGATACAGGAATTCGAAAAAAGCATCCAGTTTTACAACAAATATCTTGACATTGACCCATTTAATTCATCTGTTTGGTACAACCTGGGAATAACATTTAACCGGATTGGCAAACATGATGAAGCCATTGAGGCATATGATTATTCGATTGCGTTACAGGACGATTTCGAACAGGCTTACTTCAATAAAGCCAATGCCCTTTCGAATAGCAATAAATACGAAGAGGCGATCAAATGTTACGAAGAGTACCTGGAACTGGACAAGGAAAACGATGATGCCTATTGTTACCTTGGTGAGTGCTACCTGAACATGGAACGTTACAATGAGGCCCTTGTCAATTACCAGAAAGCGATCAGGCTTAACAAAAACAACTCGAACGCCTGGTACGGCTCCGGCCTGATCATGTGGATGGAAGGTAAGCTTTCCGAAGCGCTGGGGTTCCTAAAAAAAGCACTCAAACTTGATGACGAAAACCCTGATTTTTGGCTGATGTACGGGAAAGTCAACCATGAACTTGATTTGTTTGACCAGGCAGAAACAGCTTACGAAAAGGCAACAATGCTTGATCCGGACAATCCTGACTGTTGGGTATCCTATGCTGAAATGGAATACGATCGGGGCAGCTTGTCATCTGCCATTGAAATTTTAAAAAATGCTTACAAAATTATCACCGATGATTCCGGTATTAACTATCGTTTGACGGCCTATTTGCTCGAAAATAATGATGAATTATCAGCAACTGGCTATTTCGAAAAGGCTCTTGAAGTTGACTTCAACAGCTATCGCGACCTGTTTGATTATTACCCAGAAGCAGGTCAGAATGAATCAATCAAAAAACTCATAAAGAAACATCAATCAACCAAATTATAGAAGATGAATTTTAATTTGCCATTTATCCCGGAAAGACCGGAACAACCGAGACAACTAGGTCTGACCATGATGATGGATAAAGGATTAAGTCTGCGGGAAGCAGAAGATTTTTGTGAAGTTGCGGCCGAATATACCGACCTTGTAAAACTCGGCTTCGGAACAGGCTTGCTAACTCCAAAACTGAAAGAAAAAATCAAAATTTATAAACAAGCCGGTTTAAAACCATATTTTGGCGGAACACTCTTCGAAGCATTCATTGCTCGCAATCTATTCGACGAATACCGCAAGTTTATTGACGAAAGCGGCGTTGAAACAGCCGAAGTTTCCGATGGTGTTTTACCCATTGAGCACGGAAAAAAGTGTGAGTACATTCAGTCCCTATCCAAAGATTTCGAGGTTTTATCTGAAGTTGGCACAAAACTGAAAGGAAAAGAAATTTCGAATGAAAAATGGGTAGAATGGATGCAAACCGAACTTCAGTCGGGTGCCTGGAAAGTGATTGCCGAAGCGCGGGAAAGCGGGAATATGGGCATCTACAACGAAGACGGTTCAGCAAATTGCAACCTCGTACTGGATATCAGAAAGCATATAAATGCTGACGACATTTTATGGGAAGCACCACTAAAAAGCCAACAAGTTTGGTTTATAAAACTTCTGGGCGCCAACGTAAACCTTGGGAATATTGCCCCAAACGAAGTAATTTCGTTGGAAACACTCCGCCGGGGATTAAGAGGTGACACCCTATTAAGTTTCCTTCCATAAAAAGAAACAAACAACAACCAGATATGAGGGTTTCGTATTTTTTTAAGATCGAAACCCTTCTTTTTTGTGCACGTTTGGTTTACTTTTGAGTAAAAACAGAGCCATGCAAGATTTGTTATTGTATACCTATTTACTAAATGCGACGATACTGATTAACCACGAAATCGAATCTGCCTACTGGGAAGAATGGAAATTATTCAAACTTCCGGGAAAAATCACCGGGTTCATCATCATCCATATTCCACTTATCTTCATTACACTTGTTGGAGGGGTCGAACTATACAAACAAACCATGTTCGGCTATATTATCTCTTTCATTGTTGCCATTGGCGGGCTGTTTTCCTACTTTGCCCATAACTATTTTATTCGCAAGGGTGAAGAAGGGTTTGACTTAATCATTTCAAAATTTCTCCTTATCGCGACACTAATACTTTCTGTTGTTCAAGGAGTTATGACCATCTATTTATTAACATCATCCTAACCAGTGATTTGTCGGGTTAATTGACTTAGTTTTCATTCTTGAAAAAAATCAGTTTTTGCTGAACTATCCTGTTTTTGTATTGTTTTGACTTTGTATCATGCCAACAGGAAGGTTAAATTACTGCCAGAACCCGGACATTTCATGTTCCATAGCAGTAATACACATTCTATAAGTCAGTTAGTTGACATGTATCAACATTTTTATGCGATTAATGCGTATTTTCTTAACGATAGAATATTAAATTTGCTGAAAAAGTAATAAGATGTTTTTTCTAGGTTTAGCCGGTCCAATGATGCCATACATGCTCTTTTTGGGCGTGATGCTTGCTTTCACATTCGGAACAAGCAAAACCACTTTGGCTAAAACCGAAACCGAAACGGCAGCTAAAATCATCAGCATTTCACCTGAAAGCAGCTCGTCTAATGAACTGACAGCGGTTTATCACACCTGGTTTCAGAAAGACAGGCAGGATCAACAAAAGACTGACGAGCTAAAATCCCCTCCCCCAGCACATTCATTTACGCCTTATAATTTTATAACTCAAAAAATAGATTCCAATCCGATCGATTTGTATTCCCATGAATACAATGATGGATACTTTGGATTGTCTCCCCCTGTGTTGTTTATCTAACTCAGCTTTTTCAGACAAAATTCAAAGTTTCATTATTTTACAGTCATTATGATTGGAATTATTGGTTTAAGCCACAAATCAGCACCTGTTCATATTCGCGAGAAATTTGCATTTGATAAAGAAGGAAATGCAGTACTATCTAAAATCATCACCTCCAATAAATATATTGAAGAGTTGGTTATTTTATCAACCTGTAATCGGACTGAGCTCTATTTCAAAGCTGACGACTGCTGCTCATCCGGCGCCTTTAATATCATTTTGAGTTATATACACAAACACTTCGGTGTGAGTGAGGATATGGACAAACACTTTTACCGGCTCAGGCACGACAGTGCAGTTAATCACCTGTTCCGTGTTGTATCAAGCCTCGAATCGATGGTTTTGGGCGAATACCAGATCGTTTCGCAAATTAAAGAAGCTTACAATCAAGCAAAGGAAAACGGCACTGTTGGAAAAGTATTCAAACGGCTTTTCAACAAAGCGCTGGAAACAGGAAAAATGGTCCGGACACAAACTGCGATGAGCACAGGTGCCTTTTCGGTTAGCTATGCAGCTGTTGAGAGATGTAGCGATCAGTTCGCTGATTTGCAGGAAAAGAAAATATTATTGATCGGCGCCGGCGAAACCGGAGAACTGGTCATTAAAAATCTTTATAAAAAAGGTTGCAAGAATATTACAGTTACCAACCGCACCATCAATAAAGCCGAAGAACTGGCAACGCGTTACAAAGGGCAAACCCTGCCATTTTCCAGGTTGATGGACGGTATTCACGAAGCTGAGATTATTGTCTCGTCGGTGTCAACCAAAGAGCCGATCCTTGATGCAGAAAAAATTACACCTCACCTAAACGGATTTCCGCAGGTCATGATGATCGATTTAGGTGTTCCAAGGAATATTCACCCAAATGTCTCTGAAATAGAAGGCATATCCCTTTTAAATGTTGATGATTTGGAAGAAGTTGTAGCCGGCAACCAAGAAAAGAAACAAGCATACGTTTCTGCTGCCGAAACTATAATTGCTGAAAAAGTCACTGAATTTTCAGATTGGCTGAGTACTCAAAATCTTTCACCGGTAATTCAAAACATCATCTCATCAATCAATCAGGTTAACAACAACGAGTTAGCTGTATTTAAAAAATTCCATTCTGAAGAAAATTTGCAACACATGGAAAAATATGGCAAACACGTTTCTGAAAAATTGATAAATTCGATGATTAAAAATCTGAAATCAATCAGTGACAACGGCAGACAGACCGAGTACATTAAAATCATCAACGACCTTTTTACAACAACCAATGAGTAACAAAACGATTAAGATAGGCACAAGAGGAAGCAAATTGGCCCTCTGGCAAGCCGAACAAGTTAAAGCAGCAATTTCTGCTGCATTTCCTGATTTGAATGTCGAAACCATCATTATAAAAACCAAAGGAGATATTATACTTGATGTCTCTTTATCCAAAATTGGAGACAAAGGGCTTTTCACAAAAGAAATTGAGACCGCGCTAATTAACGGCGAAGTTGATTTGGCTGTACATAGCCTGAAAGATTTACCAACCGAGTTGCCTGAAGGATTGATAATTGGCGGCATGCTCCCGCGCGGAGAAGTTCGCGATGTTTTCCTTTCACGCGATGGAAGAAGACTATCAGAGATGACTGGCGATGATAAAATTGCCACTTCAAGCTTACGACGAAAAGCTCAACTACTTCATCATCACCCTGATTTGAATATTGTTGATATCCGCGGAAATGTGGACACACGTATTCAAAAAATGAAAGATGGTTATTGCAACGGACTGATTATGGCCGGTGCAGGAATTATCAGACTGGGCTACGAAAAGTTAATTACGGAGTTTCTGGATCCGGCAATCATTCTGCCAGCAGTTAGCCAAGGCGCTGTTGCCATTGAGATCCGCGAAGATGATGAACATACCCAGCGTATTATTGATGCGATTTCGGATGAACAAACATGGCAAACAACCATGGCCGAACGTTGGTTGCTCCGCACCCTCGAAGGTGGATGCCAGGTGCCGGTAGCTTGTTTTTCCGAACCCAATGGCGACCAAATAAAACTCACCGGATTAGTGGCATCTCTTGATGGTAAAACTGTCATTCGAAAGATGCTTGAATGTTCCATGGAAGAGGCATCGGAAAAAGCCATTGAATTAGCTCAGTCCGTACTTGATGAAGGAGGAAAAGAAATCCTCGATTCGATTCGAACAACCTGAATGAAATGAGCCGGCAACTGGACAGCGAAATACTGCAAGGCAAGATAATCATCTGCACATATCCTGAAAAAGAGCCCGATAATTTTTTCGAAATTGTCAACTCATCTGGTGCGGTAGTCCATTATTTGCCTATGATTGACGTTTTACCTGTCAGCTTTAAAATGGCAAAACCGATAGGAACATACAACTGGCTGGTTTTTACAAGCAAAAACGGTGTTGTTTCGTTTCTTTCGCAAGAAAAACCTTCAATACAAAATAAGATCGCAGCGTTAGGTGAAAGTACTGCCAATGAATTAAAAGCAAATGGCTGGACACCCGATTTTGTTGGGAGTGGAAAATCAGCCGCTGATTTTGCAACTGAACTAAAATCAGTACTGCTTCCGGAAGATGAAACCCTTTTGATACTTGGTAATTTGGCCCCTAACACCTTACAAGGTAATTTATCCGGTGAGTGCAAAACTGAACGGGTGAATGTTTATGAAACAAGAAAGCCAAAAACAGTTAATACAGAAATACTTCAACTAATTGAAGACGAACAATACGATGCCATAATCGTCACCAGCCCTTCAGCAATAACCAATCTTTATTCAAGTTTAAAAAAGAACAAAGACAGGCTGAAAGTGATAAGCATTGGCCAAACAACCACTGCTGCTGCCAGGGCTTTAAACATTGAACCTTTGGCGACAGCAACAAATGCCAGTTATGAAGGATTGGCACAAACGACTATAGAATATTTTAAAAAACCATAAAACTTCAAGCTATGAGTTATCCGATAACACGGTTAAGAAGACTACGCAAAACTGCCATTATCCGAAATATGGTACGCGAAACAGAAGTAAACAGAGACGACCTGATCATGCCCTATTTTGTTTGTCCGGGCGAAAATGTCAGTAATCCGATAAAATCAATGCCCGGAAACTACCAACTGTCTATTGACCTGTTGGTGAAGGAAGTTCAGGACTTAATAAAATCGACAGGAGTAGACAAAATATTGCTGTTTGGCATTCCTGAATCGAAAGATGAACACGGACATGTTGCGTGCAGCCACGATGCCATTGTTCCACAAGCAATTCGTGCACTGAAAGAAGCTATCCCCCAGGTTATGATCGTTGCCGATGTTTGCAACTGTGAGTACACAACCCACGGGCATTGCGGCACAATCGTCGACGGTGACGTACACAACGATACAACACTGCATATGTTGGCTGCTCAGTCGGTTACACTGGCAAAAGCCGGAGCTGACATTATTGCACCAAGTGATATGATGGACGGCAGGGTGGCGGCAATCCGTAAAGCGCTGGACGAAAACGGCTTTGAAAATACGCCAATCATGGCCTATTCAGCAAAATACGCATCCGGTTTTTACGGGCCATTCCGCGATGCCGCCGAAAGTGCCCCCAAATTTGGAGACCGGAGCACTTATCAAATGGATCCGGCAAACAGCGACGAAGCGCTTCGCGAAGTTGGACAGGACATCATTGAAGGTGCCGACATGGTAATGGTAAAACCTGCACTCAGCTACCTGGATATCATCAACCGGGTAAAAACAAACTTCAACATGCCGGTGGTTGCCTACAATGTCAGCGGAGAGTTTTCAATGGTGAAAGCCGCCGCGGCCAATGGTTGGATTGATGAAGAACGTCTGATAAAAGAAATCCTGACATCAATCAAACGTGCTGGTGCCGATGTAATTATTACCTATCACGCCAAAGAGTTCGTGTTAAGTGAACTAAAAAAAGGAAACCGTGTCTGATTTATAACCAAAACATCATTTACGGAACAAGCAGCTCATTCTAATAACATCTGATTATGAAATTCAATCACAGCATAGAAGCATTTAAAGAAGCGAGACAATTGATCCCGGGAGGTGTTAACTCACCAGTCAGGGCATTCAAAAGCGTTCAGGCTGACCCGGTCTTCATCAAAAAAGCAAAAGGGTCAAAAATCTGGGACATTGATGGTAACGAATACCTGGATTTTGTCGCATCCTGGGGACCGCTGATCCTTGGTCATGCCCGCGAGGAAATCATTGAGGCGGTAAAACAGGCAGCAGAACTTGGAACAAGTTACGGCGCCCCTACCCTGATCGAAACCGAGATGGCACAGTTGATTACAGCAATGGTCCCATCGGTTGAGAAAGTAAGAATGGTTAATTCAGGCACTGAGGCAACAATGAGCGCTTTGCGCCTTGCCCGCGGATATACCAAGCGCGACCTTGTTGTGAAATTTGCCGGTTGCTACCACGGACATGCTGACAGTTTTCTGATAAAGGCAGGTTCGGGAGCCATTACCCTTGGATTACCCGATAGCCCGGGTGTAACTAAAGCTTCGGCTCAAGATACCCTGATTGCCAATTACAATGACCTGGAATCTGTTAAAAAATTATTTGAAGAACGAGGCGACGAAATTGCAGCTGTTATTCTTGAACCAGTTGCCGGCAACATGGGCGTAGTCCTTCCTGAGCCTGAATTTTTAAAAGGACTGAGGGACATAACCCGCCAATATGGCTCATTGCTGATATTTGACGAAGTAATTACAGGTTTCCGTTTAGCACCGGGTGGAGCGCAGGAGCGATTTAATATAGAACCGGACATCACAACACTTGGTAAAATTATCGGAGGTGGGCTGCCAGTTGGAGCATATGGCGGCAAAGCTGAAATCATGAACCAACTTGCACCGGAAGGACCAGTATACCAGGCAGGCACCCTTTCCGGAAATCCGTTGGCAATGGCCGCCGGAATTGTCATGCTGAAAACATTGAACGAAAATCCACGCATCTACCAGGAGCTGGAAAGAAAAGCTGCCCGTCTGGAAGCCGGACTGCGTTCAAATCTCGAAAAAGCAGGAATTCCCGGTGTTATAAACCGTATTGGTTCAATGCAAACATTGTTCTTTACTGAAAAAACACAGGTTAAATCATTTGAAGAAGCAATGACATCGGATACAACGAAATACGCCAGCTACTTTAAAAAATCGCTTGAAAGTGGCATCTATCTGGCGCCATCGCAATTTGAGTGCATGTTTGTTTCAGATGCCCACACCGACTCTGATATTGACAGGGTATTGGAAGCAAGCGAGAAAGCATTGAAAAGCCTGTAATTTTCAAATTAAAAGAAGACAAAATGCAATCGATATTTCTAGATAAACTGAAAGGTAAAAAAACAGAACGTCCCCCAGTTTGGTTTATGCGCCAAGCCGGCCGGGTGTTACCAAACTACAACAAGTTAAAAGAAAGATACACCTTTCACGAATTAATGGAAGACCCTACGCTGGCTGCCGAAGTTACACTGATGCCTGTTTATGATCTGGGGGTTGATGCAGCCATCCTGTTCTCCGACATTCTGGTTATTCCGAATGCCATGGGAATGGAGCTGGAATTTACCGATCACGGGCCGGTTTTCAATAAACCGTTAAAATCATTTACAAACCCGGCTGATCATTTAAAACCATCTCCGGAGAAGCTCGAATACATTTATCGCAACATCGATGAAATCATTCGTCAGCGACCGGAAAATACACCACTCATCGGTTTTTGCGGGGCACCATTAACAACAATGTGCTACATGGTTCAGGGGATCAGCTCCAATCCAAATTTTCCCGATGCAATAAAATTTCTTTTTCAACATAAAAAGGAAGCGCAAAGGCTTATTGATGCTATCGCTGATCTATCAGTCCATTATGCACAAAAACAAATTGAGCACGGCATAGAAGCATTTCAATTGTTTGAAACCCATGCAAACCTGATTCCGGTTGAAATGTACGAGGAATTATTCATGCCTGCTGTACGAAAAATAGGCAATGCCGTCAGAAAAACCGGCACGCCATTTATTTTCTTTCCCAAAGGTTTGGGAACAGGATTAAAGCTTATAACTCCTGAAATTGCCGATTTTGTGAGTATCGACTGGCAAATGCCTATAAATCATGCCCGGGAACTAGTCCATCCGGAGGTAGGGTTACAAGGGAATCTTGATCCCCGTTATTTATACAAGACCCAGGATGAGATTGAAACGATACTGGAAACATACAAGCCTTTCTTCAATAAGAATGAGAAATGGATTTTTAACCTGGGACACGGATTTCTGCCTGATATCCCGTATGAGAATGCGAAATTCGTTGTTGACTGGATCAAAAGCACAAATTGGTCAAAATAAAAGGGAGTGTAAAGTAAACTCTGTCTGGTTGTTTTTATTAGATAACTCAAATTTACTTTTTTGTTGTCAACACGCAAAT